>CAZQGA010000052.1:0-10127 GCA_964592735.1 uncultured Chromatiaceae bacterium
GGTCTTCCACCATCATCTTGAAGTCCTCGCCGGTGCCGATGCCACGCACCGGCGGCGGGGAGACGACGAACAGCTGGGCATCCTGGATCTGGGTAAACGCCTGGTTCAGGCGGGCGGCGACAGCCGCAGCGCTGAGGTCGTGGCCCCGCTCGGCGAAGGGCTTGAGCCCGATGAACATCGTGCCGGACTGTGTCTGGTTGGACTGGGTTGCCACGGAGAAACCCGCAAAGGCGACGATGTGGTTGACGCCGGGGGTTGCCTTGGTGATCTCCGTGGCCCGCCGCACAACCTCGTTGGTGCGGTCCAGGGAGGAGCCCTTCGGCAGCTCGATGATGGTGATGAGGTAGCCCTGGTCCTGCGTCGGGATGAAGCCGGTGGATACCACGCGGAATACCCCGGCCGTGGCTGCCAGCATGACGACGAATACGACCAGTGCAAGCCGCGGGTGGGCTACCACTGCGCGCGCCGTACGGGCGTAACCGCGGCGTACGGCATCGAAGCCGGTGTTGAAACCCCGGAAAACCGGCCCGGCCAGGCGGCCGAGCCAGCGGTCGATCTGGTCAGGCGGCGCATGCGCCGGCCGCAGCAGGATGGCTCCCAGGGCGGGGCTCAGCGTCAGCGAAATCAGCAGGGAGATGATCGTCGCGGCAGCGATGGTGACGCCGAACTGGCGGAAAAAGGCGCCGGTGATGCCGCCGACGAAGATGCTCGGCAGGAATACCGCAGTCAGCACCAGGGCGATGGAGACCAGTGCGGTGCCGACCTCCGTCATGGTGTGGCGTGCAGCATCCCGTGGCGACAGGCCGCGGTCGAGATCGCGCTCGATGTTTTCCACGACCACGATGGCGTCGTCGACGACGATGCCGATGGCAAGCACGAGGCCGAACAGCGTCAGGTTGTTGAGCGAGAAGCCCGCGGCGCCCAGCACCCCGAAGGTGCCGATGAGGGACACGGGAATGGCGATGATCGCGATGGTGGCGGCCCGCCAGTTCTGCAGGAACAGCAGGATCACCAGCACGACCAGCGCAATGGCCTCGACGATGGTTTCGTAGACCGCCTCGATGGACTGGGCGATGAATTCCGACGGGTTGTAGATGATTTTGTAGGCGAGTCCGGGCGGAAAATCCGCAGACAGCACCTTCATGGTGTCCATGATCTCCTGGGCGGTCTGCAACGCATTGCTGCCGGGCCGCTGGAACATGGCCAGTGCCACGGCGGGCTGCTCGTCGAGGAAGCTCTGCGTGCGATAGTTCTTCGCGCCGAGTTCGACGCGGGCGATGTCACGTACCCGGATCAGGCGGCCGTCTGCGGCGGACTTGACGATGACGTCACCAAATTCCGCCGTCGTCGCCAGCCGGCCCTGCCCCGTGAGGACGACCTGGAAGGCGTTGTCGCCGGCGACCGGCGGCTCGCCCAGAGCGCCGCCTGCCAGTTGCACGTTCTGGTTTTGCAGCGCAGTGACTACCTCGCTCGCGGTGATGTCACGTGCCGCCATGCGCTCCGGATCGAGCCAGATGCGCATGCTGTACTCGCTGGCACCGAAGACGAAAATCTGGCCGACACCGTTGATGCGGGCGAGTACGTCACGGATGCGCAGCATTGCGTAGTTGGAGATGTAGAGCTGGTCGAGGCTGTTGTCCGGTGACAGCAGGTGAACCGCAATCATCAGGTCCGGCGAACTCTTCTGGGTCACGATGCCGAGGCGGCGCACTTCCTCGGGCAGTCGTGACTCCGCGATGGCCACGCGGTTCTGCACCTGGACCTGGGCAATGTCGAGGTTCGTGCCCAGTTCGAAAGTGATGGTCAGGCTCAGTGCCCCGTCGTTCGTGGACGAGGAGGTCATGTAGAGCATGTGCTCGACGCCGTTGATCTCCTGCTCGAGCGGCGCGGCGACCGTCTCGGCAATGACCTGCGGGCTGGCGCCGGGGTAGGTGGCCTGCACGACGATCGTGGGCGGGGCGATCTCCGGATACTGCGCCACCGGCAGGCGCAGGTAGGCGAGCGCGCCCACCAGGATGATGATGATGGAAACGACCGCCGCGAAGCGCGGGCGGTCGATGAAAAAGTGGCTGAAATTCATTCTTCGATCGCGCCGTCGACGGGCTCGACCGTCACGCCCGGGCGCACCCGCTGCAGGCCATTGATGACAATGCGGTCGCCGGCTTCGACACCGCTGCGCAGGACACGCAGGCGCCCTTCCCGCCGGCCGGGCTCGACGACCCGCGGCTGCACGACATTGTCAGCACCAACCACGTAGACGATGCGTCGCGCCTGGTCGGTGGCGATGGCTGCATCCGGGACCAGCAGCGCTGCATAGGGGCCTTCGCCGACGATCTGCACACGGGCGAACATGCCCGGCGTGAGCACGCCGTCCGGGTTCGGGAACACGGCCCGGCCCTGCACGGTGCCGGTGGCCGGGTCCACCTGGTTGTCGACGAAGTCCATGTGACCCTGGTGCGGAAAGCCCTCCTCGTCGGCAAGAGCCAGGCGTACCGCGGTGGGGTCCGAACGGGAACTTGGCCGTGAGCCCGTCTGGGCGAGGCGCTGGTAGCGCAGGTAGGCGCGCTCATCGGCGTTCACGTAGACATAAATGGGATCGACCGAGACCAGCGTCGTGAGCAGCGTCGCGTCCTTGCTGCCACCGGCCACGTAGTTGCCGGTGGTGACCAGCCGCCGGCCCACCCGCCCGGCAATGGGCGCACGGACTTCGCAGAAGGCCAGGTCCAGTTCGGCGGCGCGCACGGCGGCTTCCGCCCCGGCGAGTGCTGCAGCGGCTGCCTTGCGCTCCTCCGTGGCGGCATCGAAATCGCGCTGCGGGATCAGTTTCGCCCCCAGCAGTTGCGCGGTCCGTGCGGCATTGAGTTCAGCCAGTTCCAGCCGGGCGTGGGTACCAGCCAGGCTGGCGCGGGCGGCGTCCAGGGCCGCCTGGTAGGGGCGCCGATCGATGACGAAGAGCAGATCACCCTTGTGCACGATGGCCCCTTCGCTGAAGGGGGCGTCGCCCAGGTAGCCGCTGACGCGGGCGCGCAGTTCCACCGATTCCGGTGCCGCGAGGCGGCCGGTGTATTCGTCCCAGTCCGTCACCTGCCGCGACAGCGGACGGGCGACGGTAACCTGCGGTGGCTTCATGGCAGGGACGGAGGCGCTGCGGTCGCAGCCCGCCAAGGTTGCAGCCAGCAGGGCGAGGACCGCGATGGCCGGAAGGCTGGCGATGGTTGTCGGCCCGATCCTGCCGAACCGCGTGCCGATGTACGTCATGCTGATCACCCGTCGCCGTCTTCGGGCGGCAAGGATACACGCCGGCCCGCAGGCCAAGTGCTGATTTTTGCGTTTCAGGCCGGGGACTGGCCGCCCGCACAGGACACTGCAGTGAGGTGGGCGGGGCCGTCGAGGCGCACGGCGGTCAGACTGCGTCCCCAGACACAGCCGGTATCGATGCCGAGGAGGTTGACCCGCTGCAGCAAACCGAGGGCAGACCAGTGGCCGAAAACCACACGCACCGCACGCGTGGCCCGGTCCGGCAGTTCGAACCAGGGGACGAGTCCGGGCGCCTGGCTGCCCGGTGGGCCATTCGCCGTGAAATCGAGCCGCCCGTCGCTCCGGCAGTAGCGGATCCGGGTCAGGCAGTTGATGATGAAGCGCAGCCGCGGCGTGCCAGCCAGGTCAGCGGCCCAGCGTGCCGGCTCATCGGCGTACATGGCACCGAGGAGTGCGGCGCAGTCCGCGCCCTTCAGGACCTGCTCCACCTCACGCGCCAGCCTGACGGTCTGCAGCTGATCCCATGCCGGCACCACGCCAGCATGCACCATGAGGGTATTGAGGTCGGCCCGGTAGTGCGCCAGCGGCCGTGTGCGCAACCAGTCGAGCAACTCGCCATGGTCGGGCGCGTCGAGCACGGTGCGCAGGTTCTGGCCGGAGCCGCGGCCCTGGCCCGTGAGCCCGGCGGCGAGCAGGTGCAGGTCGTGGTTGCCGAGTACGACGGTCGCGGCACGGCCGAGGGACTTCACCAGGCGCAGCACCTCCAGCGATTGTGGCCCGCGATTGACCAGGTCACCGACAAACCAGATTTCATCGGTGGCGGGGTCGATCCTCAGGGCGTCGAGCAGCCGGGCCAGCGCGTCATGGCAGCCCTGGACGTCACCGATGGCGTAAATGGCCACCTGCCTGTCTTCGCTTCAGTGGAGAATGCCGGGTACGGCGAGCCGGAACGCGGGGATGGGTGCCGGAAAGCGCAGTCCGTCTTCGGTCACCATGCCGTAGCTGCCCTGCATCACACCCACCGGCGTCTCGATGATGGCGCCGCTGGAGTACCGGTGGGCCTCGCCGGGGGCGATGCAAGGCTGCTCACCCACCACGCCGTCACCAGTGACCTCGCGCACCTTGCCATTGGCATCGGTGATAACCCAGCGCCGCGTCAACAGCGTGGCTGGCGTGGCGCCGCGGTTGCGGATGGTGATGGTGTAGGCGAAGGCATAGCGGGGCGCCGCCGGGTCGGATTGTTCCGGCAGATAGGTCGTTTCGACTTCGATTTCGATGAGGACGCGTCGCCGCGGATTGTTCATGCGGCCATTCTAGCCTTCGTGACGGGCGGAGGCGGGAGCCAGGCTGCGGTTGCTCCCCGCCCTGTTGGCGAGCGCAATCCAGGCATCCGGTGCGACGTCGCCCGGACGACAGCCCGGATCCACACCGCAGGCGGCGATGCCCGCCTCGGTGACCAGCCCTTTGAGCGCATTGGTGAGGCGCTTGCGGCGCATGGAGAAGGCACGTGCGAGCAGGCGGTCGAAGGCGGCGGGGTCGGTGATGCGTGCGGCCAGGGTGGTATCGGGCACGAGGCGGGTGACGGCCGAGTCTACCTGGGGTGGCGGCGTGAAGGAGCCTGGCCGGACGACGAACAGCTTTTCCACCCGGCAGCGGGTGGCCAGCGACACCGTGAGCCGGCCATATTCCGCCGTGCCCGGTCGTGCGGTCATCCGCTCGACGACTTCCCGCTGCAGCATCACATGCAGGTCCCTGAAGGCTTCCTGCTGGTCGAGCAGGTGGAAGAGCAGCGGTGTGGAGATGTTGTAGGGCAGGTTCGCCGCCAGGCGCAGGCCTCGTGGCGGTGCGCCGATCTGCCGGAAATCGAATTTCAGGGCATCGGCCTGGTGCACGCGCAGGCCGGGGCGGGCGAGGTTGCGCTCGAGGGCCGCGGCGAGATCGCGATCGATCTCCACGACATCGAGTCGCACCGGTACCTCGAGCAACGGGAGGGTCAGCGCCCCGCGGCCAGGCCCGATCTCGACAAAGTGCTCGCCGGGCTGTGGAGCCACGGCAGCGAGGATGCGGCCGATGACACTGCGGTCGTGGAGGAAGTGCTGCCCGAGGGACTTGCGTGGACGATGGTTCACGCGGCGCGGCGCCGCGCGATATCGACGGCCAGGGCCAGGGCTGTGCGCAGGCTGCCCGCGTCTGCACGGCCCGTACCGGCGAGTTCCAGCGCGGTGCCATGATCCACCGAGGTGCGCACGATCGGCAGCCCCAGGGTCACGTTGACGGCATGGCCGAAGCCCGCATGCTTGAGGACCGGCAGTCCCTGGTCGTGATACATGGCGAGCACGGCGTCACAGCGCGCGAGTTCGCGCTGCGTGAAGGCGCTGTCCGCGGGCAGCGGCCCGTGGACGCTGAAACCGGCGGCCCGCAGCTGCGCCAGTGCGGGTTCGATCACCGTGCGTTCCTCGTGGCCGAGGTGGCCGGATTCCCCGGCATGGGGGTTGAGGCCGAGCACGGCGATGCGCGGCCTGCTGATGCCGAAGCCCTGCACCAGTCCGTCGTGCAGCACCTGCACCACCGACTCGATGCGCCCGGCCGTGATGGCATCGGGCACCTGGCGCAGTGGCAGGTGTGTCGTCAGGAGGGCGACCCGCAGGCTTGCGGCGACCAGCAGCATGACCGGCTGCGAGGCACCGGTGAGTCCGGCGAGGAATTCGGTGTGGCCGGAGAAGGCGATGCCCGCATCGTTGATCACGCCCTTGTGGACCGGTGCGGTGACCATGGCAGCGAATTCGCCGCTGAGGCAGCCCGCAGTCGCACGGCGCAGGGTATCGAGCACGCTGCTGGCGTTGGCGGCGTCCAGGCATCCGGGCCGTGCGGGTGCCTGGAGGGGCACGGCGTCCACCAGCAACTGGCCGGGCCGGCTTGCAGCCGCAGGTGTTGCGCGACGGTAGGGACGCAGATCGAGCTTGATATCGAGGGCGCGGGCGCGGTCTGCAAGCAGGGCCGGATCGCCGATCGCCACCAGTTCCGCCGTGCAGCCCTCGCCAGCCAGTACGGTCACGAGATCCGGGCCGATGCCGGCAGGCTCGCCGATGGTCAGGGCAATGCGGGGCGTCATGTGGCCAGCCTTCCGGACAGGCCCGTGCTAGATGCGCGATTCGACGAAAGCCTGGTCGCGCAGACGTTGCATCCAGACTTCGGTTTCTTCGCCGAGCCTGCTGTTGCGGATGGCCAGTGCGGCCTGCTGGCGCCGGACTTCGTCGGTGGTGTCCTGCGTGCGCCGGCCGAGGACCTCGACGACATGCCAGCCGAAGCGGGTGCGGAACGGTTCGCTGACGGTGTGCTCGGCCAGGCTGTCAACCACCGCCTGGAACTCCGGTGCGAAGCTGCCTGGCCCGGTCCAGCCGAGGTCACCGCCTTCGTTCTTCGAGCCCGGATCATCCGACACGGCGCGGGCGACGGTGGCAAAATCATCGCTGCCGCTGAGGATGCGCTGGCGGATGCTGCCGATCTTTTCGCGGGCTGCGTCGTTGTCCAGCACCTCGTTGGGCGTGATGAGGATGTGGCGCACATTGATCTGCTGCTCGATGATGGGCTCACCACCCCGACGATCGTTGAGCTTGACCAGGTGAAAGCCGCTGGCGCTGCGGATCGGTTCGGAGACCTGGCCCTTGGCCAGGCCGGGCACGATGTCGGCAAATACGGTGGGCAGCTCATCGCCCTTCTTCCAGCCGAGGCTGCCGCCTTCCAGGGCCTGCTGGCCGTCTGAGTTCGTCACTGCAAGCTGGGCGAAGTCTTCGCCTGCCTTGAGCCGTCCGTAGAGATCGTTGGCCTTCTTTTCGGCGGCGGCAATGGTCTCCGGTGTTGCCGTCGGTGAGACGGCCACCAGGATTTGCGAGATGTCGTATTCCATGTTGAATGCGGCACGCCCGGCCTGGCGGGCCAGGTACTCGTCGATTTCCCGCGGCGTCACGCTGATGCGCGCAAGCACGTCGCGCTGATGCAGTTGTTCGATGGCGATCTGGTCGCGCATCTCACGGCGATACTGCTGGTAGTCGATGCCTTCGGCAGCCAGCAGCTGGGGCAGCTGGGCAATGGACACGTTGTTGCGCTGCGCGATGTTGCCGAGCGCGTTGTTGAGCGTTTCGTCGGACACATGGATACCGACCCGCTCGCAACGTTGCAGCTGGATACGGTTGACGATCAGCCGCTCGAGGACCTGAGGCACCAGGGAGCGCTCCGGTGGGACTTTGGTGCCCTGCGCCTGCAGGCGCTGCACGATGCGCTGGGTTTCCGCGGCGAGTTCACTCTTGAGCACCACGCCGTCATTGACCACGGCGGCGATGCCGTCAAGGAGTTCGCCCCGTGAGGACAGCTCCCGATCCTGGGCCAGGGTGGCAGTGGCGCCCAGCAGCAGGGCGCAGGCAAGCAGGGTGATGCGGCGATGCATGGTTATGGGTCAGTCGTCGGCTTCGTAGCCCAGAATACCACGTTCGAGCTGGCGCCCCGCCGGGTCGCCGACGCTGGTCAGGCCCTTGAGGATCAATTGCAGCGAAATGGCCGTGTCGGACTTGCCGGTGCGGCTGGCGATGTAATCGCGCAGCACCAGGCGCAAGCCCCAGCAGCAGTTCTGGTATTCGAAGCCCGCAAAACGCTCGAGCATTTCGTTGTCGCGCAGCGAGTAGTCGTAGCGGCCGACTGCACTCCACCGGTCGGTGATCGGCCAGGCTGCCGAAACGTCGATTTCGTCGAGGCTGTCGCGCCGGTAGCGATAGGCGAGGTTGACGATGCGCTGCCCGTCGCGCCGGTACTGCATGCCGATGTGGGCGCGTTGGGTCTTGCTGTTGGCAGCGCCCCACTGGTAGCCGGCATTCATTTTCCAGTACGGGTTGAAGGTCACGCCCAGTTCCCCCAGCCAGTCCGAGCCATGACGGTCGACCGGTGTGCCGCCCGGCAGCGTGACCCGCTGCTTGTCGAAGAAGCGGGACTGGCCGAGCGTGAAGCTCAGGTACTCGCTGCCGCTGGTAGCGTCGAGGATCCGGCTGGTCACGCCCAGGTTCAGCTGGCTGGTGTCGCCGATGCGGTCGTAACCCAGGAAGCGGTTCTTGCGGAACAACTGCACCATGTTGAAGTCCGGCTCGACGGTGTCGAATACCGGCAGGTCATCCTGGTCGCGGAACGGGATATAGACATACTGCGCGCGCGGTTCCAGCGTCTGTAGCCAGCCGCTGCCGCGTGCGCCGCGCTCGAAGATCGCCCCCAGGTCGACGCTGTAGACCGGCGTGCTGCGGCTCGGGCGATTGTCCTCGCCTGGCAGGGTGTTGTGCAGCCGGTAGGTGGTGTAATCGACGGTCAGCGCCGGCTTCAGCGAGAGACCGCGGTACTCCAGCGGCAGCGCAACGCCGGGGGCAAGGTGCAGGCGTGAACCGGTGACGCTTTCGCGGCGGTCAAACACCGAGAACTCGCTGTCCAGGATCCAGTCCAGGCCGAGGAAGCCGCGTGGTTGACGGGCCCTGGCGATGAGTTGCGGGACACGCCGGTAGGGCTTGTCGGTGCCGGTGATGCTCTCGTCCAGGGTCTCGAAATTCTGTACGCGGCCGAGTATCGACCAGATGCTGTCGAAATACTCGAGGCTCGCCTCCTGGGACAGATGGGTCTGGCTGGTGGCGGCCGTGCTGCCGTAGAGATCCTCGAAATAACGGGTGTCCGATACGGTGCGTGCGGCCACGGTGCCGCGCCACCCGTGGCTGAGCAGCGACTGGTGCTGGAGGCCGAGCAGATAGCGGTTGTCGCTCGTCTCCCTGTCGTTTGGCAGGTACTCGGCTTCGGCAACGCCCTTGTGTCCCGGCCAGAGGTAGCGGAATTCACCCAGCAGTTCGACGCCCCGGTCCGCCATGTAGCGCGGTGTCAGGGTGGCGTCGTAGTTGGGGGCAAGGTTCAGGTAATAGGGGATCTGGAACTCGACGCCCCGGGTCTGCGAGCGGCCAAAGGCCGGCAACAGGAAACCTGACTGGCGTTCGTTGGTCACCGGATAGGTGATCCAGGGCGTGTAGAGGATCGGTACGCCCTTGAATTCCAGGCGGGCGTTGCGTGCCGTGGCCATGCCGGTGCCGCGGTTGATGCGGATCTCGCCCGCACGCAGCAACCAGTCTTCCTTGTCGCGTGCGCAGGTGGTGTAGGTCACCTCCTGAAGGGTGAGGACATCGGCCCTGTCCAGGGTGATGGTGCCAGCGCTGCCACGGGAGGGAACCGTGAAGAGGTCGAAGTCCGCATCGCGTACTTCAAGGCTGTTGCTCTCGACGTTGAAGATGGCGCGGTCACCGGAAACCGCGGTTAGCGGGCTGCGATACTGGAGCCCGTCCTCGAGCAGGAACCTGTTGCTCTGCCGCTCATAGATTCCGCCGGGCGCGGTGAGTACACCATCACCGCGGCGGATGCGGATGCCGTCACTGAGGATTGCGCCGGCCTGCAGATCCAGTTCTGCATGGCCCGTGAACACGTCGATGCGCGGGTCATCGGCGTCGGCCGGTCCCAGGTCGGGCAGTTCGGGCACGGGCCCCACCGGGCAGCCCTGCAACTGCGGCGGGCGCGGCTTGTCGGCGGCCCAGGCCAGTGAGCAGCAGCAGGCGAGAACAGGTAACAGCCAGCGCAAGGAATTTCCCGCCAGAGCAAGGATGAGGAGGCAGGATTATATGCGGTGTGGGTTGTCCGACGGGTGACGGCAGGAAGCCGGGGCTGGCAGAATCAGCAGTCATGAGCGGGACGGTCATTTTTCTGCCTTGCCGATGAAGGCCATGCTCCTGGCTGCCGGCCGCGGCGAGCGCATGCGTCCGCTGACTGATACGGTGCCCAAGCCGCTCCTGCCGGTGCGTGGT
>CAZQGA010000053.1:0-10075 GCA_964592735.1 uncultured Chromatiaceae bacterium
CTCGGACCGGGGCGTGACGCGCGCGAGGTCCAGGCCATTGCCGATGACGCGGAAATTGGCGCGCCGGCGCCGGAAGCGGTTGTTGAAGCCCGCTTCTGAGTTGGACACCAGATAGGTGCAGCCCCAGGCCTCGGCGTACCGGCACAGGCGGTACACCAGGTTTGGATCTCGGCTGTCGCGGATGGCCGAAGCCACGACGGGCACACCGCTCAGCCGCGAGGCCAGCAGTGCGAACATGCTTGCCAGGTTGAGGAAGGAGTGCATCAGTTCGATGCGCTCCTCGCGCAGCAGGCGCAGGAGCCGGCGCAGCGGGCCGGCCATGTCGTAGCGGCCCTGGCGCCCGAGGACCACCAGGCGTACCTGGGGCAGCGCACGCACGTCGGCGTAGAAGCCCCTGCCGCGATTGCTGCCGCCATCGGTGAAAACTGCCACCGTCATGTGGTAGCGGCGCGGATCGAGCCGCTGCAACAGCTGCAGCAGCTGCCGCTCGGTGCCGCCAATATCGAGCGATGGCGCCAGGAACAAGATGCGCAGGGGCTCGCCCACCGGCTGCGACGTATTCATGGCGCGAGCCGCCAGGCTTCGCTGCCGGGCGCACCCTGCCAAGCGCCGAGGGCCCCCGGTCGGCCGGTGAGCCACGGCAGATCGAGGACCGGTGCACGGCCCCGCGCGGGGCTGCGCTCGTCGAGGGCGAAATCGCCGGACAGCGGGTCGGCGAACAGCGGGTCCGACACCGTGTTGCCGGACAGCCGGTCGCCCGCCATGGGCAGCAGCCGGCTCACCTCCCAGGCACGCCCCCCCCGGTACAGGACTCGCACCGGGCGACCGTCCGGATTGAAGAGAAGATTGTCTTCGACCACCTGCGGCCCGACCGCCGGTGCCTCGCCGACGACGACGCAGACATCGCGCCGCTCCGGCGGCGCATCGTGGCTGCAGCCGTAGAAGATGTTGCCAATCACGTGATGATTGGCGGTGATGCCACCGTTGCCGGCACGGAACTCCACCGCGGCATCGGCCGTGTTGGCCGTGGTGTTGAAGGCGATGAAGTTCTCCTGGCTGAACACGTAGGCCTGCATGCGAAAGCACATCCCGGTAGGCGAATCACGCGCGCCACTGTTACTCACGTTGTAGCAGAAATTGCCGACCACATAGTTGCGATCGCCGTTGACCTGCGCACCCACGGAGAAATCGTGCAGGCGGTTGGCAAAGAAGACGTTGCCGCTTGCCACACCACTGCGCCAGCCGTCGATGCCAAAGGGGCGGCAGTAATCGAAATACGCGCTGGCGGGTCCGCAGTGGATGTCGTTGTGCTCGATGCGGTTGCCCACCACACCGGGCGAGCCTGCGTAGGCCGCGTTGAGGTAGATGCCGTTGTGGGTCCAGGCGACGATCTCGTTGTGGTGGATGCGGGAGTCTTTCACGCCAGCCTGGAAGTACACGCCCTCGCCTGAGGCGACTGCGGCATAGCCAACCGCCCCCCAGCGCACGCCGCTGTCGATCAGGTTGTGGTGGATGTCGATGCGGCTGATCATGCCGGTGTCATCGAAGACGCGCACCCCGTCGCCGCTGTCACGACCGATCTCACAGTTGCGGATCTCGATATCGGAGCTGCCAGCGCGGACCTCTACCGCACCCCAGCCGCCCCCCTCCAGCGCAAGGCCATCGATCACAATGTTGTGCCGCCCCTCGATGTAGACCGGCGCCCAGGCTTCGCCGTGGCGGGCCTGCATGCCGGAAATGCGCGTGAACACCTCGGCTGGGTTGCCCCGCGGCGAGCAAAGCAGCAACTCCTCGCCTGTGTGCAGCCACTCCACCCGCTGCTGGCCACGTCGCGTGCAGAGATCCTCGCGCTTGCCAGCCGGCCCGAAGGCACGCCGCCCATCGAGCAGCAGCACTCCGGGGCTGGGGAACTTGAAGTCCACCGTGCGATACGCCCAGATGCCCGGCCCCACGAGACGCCAGCTGGCCTTGTCCGCCGCATCGGGCAGCAGGTTGTCCACGCGGATGGTTGGGCGCGCGGTCCCGTCGCCGTAGGCGCCGATGAACAGCGTGGCCGCACTGTCAGGCGAATCGGCAGTGGCCTGGATCATCAGGCTGCCGTTCCACACGGTGTCACGGCGCTGCAGGTAACGGTTACCGTTGGCCAGCGGACCAACCTCGCGCCACCCGCAATACGGCTCCGTCAGCGTCCCACGACCCGGACAGCCCGCGCCCCGGGAGGGATCGATGAATACGTCGGCAGCGCGCGCGGCACCCGCCAGCAGGACCCCCGCGAGAACCAGGATGCCGGCGCGACGGGCCCCACCCCGCGCAAGCTTCCTCACGCCGCCCCCCCGAGTCCCGCCAGCAACACACGGTAACGCTCCGCCACCGACTCCGGACCGAAGTGGGCGGCGAAATGGGCCTGGATCGGTGCCGGTGGAAAGGCGCCCGGCACCGCGCTAGCGCGCACCGCGTCGGCGAGCGCCGCCTCGCTGCTCACCACCGTGCCGAGACCGTGACGGCCAATCATGCCGTCGGGATCCACGAAAGAGACGATGGGAATCCCGCGGCGCATGGCCTGCAGAAACACGTTCGGAAAGCCCTCCATGGACGAGGTGCTGACCAGCGTCCGGCAGCGGTCGAAATGTGTCTCCACCGCGGCCGGCGGCTGGAAACCGAGAAAACGCAGGTTGGGCACGCCGCCGGCCGCGGCAGCGACCTGATCATACAGCGCACGCTCGCCGACAGCCGGAGGTCCGATCATGGTAAAGGATAATTCCGGGAGGCAACGGGCGAGTTCTACAAACAGCATGGGTCTTTTTATCGACAGGAGACGCCCCACCCAAAGGATTTCCGTCCGGTCCGCTTCGGGAAGCGTCGCCGGTGCCACGTCAAGGAAATTGGGAATCACCGTTCCCTGAAGTCCGTAATTCGTGCGCAACAGCGTCTGTTGCTCGCTCGTCTGCACAATGATCGCATCCGCGCGACGCAGCCCGTAGCGAAAAAGCCAACGGTCACGTGCGAGTCGAATGCGTTCCCGACTCGACGAAAAATCGGAATCGCTTGCGCCGGCGTATACGTAGCGCAGCGGCTGGCGCCGGCGCAGGAGTGCCAGCATACCCGGCATGAAACCCGCCGCCCTCGTGTAGTAGACATCCGCCCGCGCGCGGCGCAGGGCGCGCCACACGCCCGTCCAGCGGGGGTGAATGAAGCGCAGGCCCGGCAGGCCTGCCCCCGGCGCGTAGGCCTTGAAAACGGCGCAGCCTTGGAGGACCTCGCCATCGGGCTGGTCGTGGTCCTCGGTGACGAAGCAGACCTCGTGGCCGAGGCGCTGCAGGAGCCGGGCGATCTGCACCTGCTGCACCTCTGCGCCGCCGACCTGCTTGATGGCGGTCCCACCGTGGAGCACGGGATAGACCGTCATGGAGACGAAGCAGATGCGCATGGGCTCTGGCTTTCAGCCGCCCGGTGCCTCGAGCAGCACTACGCGCCCACTGGCGAACAGGGTACGAAAACCGCCGGCCTGCAGCTCCGCCTCGATGCCTGGCAGGCCCGCCGGGTTCGCCAGACGATCCAGCAGCACGTACCGCACCGCAAGCTCGCGCACCAGCGTGCCGATGAATCCCGGTTCGGCCAGCCGCTGGCGGATGGTCAGACGGTCGAAGGTTATGGCCTTGCTGCCATGGCCGGAGGACACCATCACCAGCGGCGTGTAGTAGACCAGCGGTGGAAAGCTCACCCGCGGTATGACTAGGGCTCGGCCCTGCAGGCCCTGCTCGCGGATGAAGGCGAAACACTCGAGCCATTCCCGGGATAGATGGCTGGCGATGGCAACGCCGAACTCCCGCCAGACGATGATCACGCAGATTAGAGCGAGCAACGCGCCAGCCAGCAACCACGGCGATTCGGCCGGCAGCGTTGCTGCCAGCAGCCAGGCCACGAATGGACTGGCGAAATGCACGTGGTTGACGCTGTTACCCATCACCCAGACCACCGCCAGTACCAGCATGCCCACGACGAAAGCTGCCGCCAGCCAGAGTTCTGCCGGCATATCCGGCCCCAGGGTGAGGCTGGCGGCCAACAATAGCAGCCAGGGATTAGCCTTGATGATGTGCACCGGGTTGCCGAACTCGCGCCGCAGGCGTTGCTGCTGGCCGATGCGGACGTGCACCAGCACCCGATGGAAGTGGTCACGAATCACCGCGCCGTAGCGCCCGCCGGTGATGACCCAGGCGAGCGCAAAGCCCAGCACGAGCGCGCTGAGCAGCTGGCCGTAGCGGGAGTAGTCCGCCAGCCAAAAGCCCAGCGCGACCAGCGGCGTCAACAGCACCAGGATCTGCGTAACCATGCGCTGGGAAAGCAACGCCAAGGCCGCGGCCACAGCCGCCGCCGCGACCCAGCCGACGCCGCCGCCACCGACGTAGACCGTCATACAAATCACGAAGGCCGTGAGCCACAGCAGCGCGAGGCCGCGCGGCGTGAGCGACGCCGTCATGATGGTGTTGATCGGCGTGAGCAGGAACACCAGTGCCGCCAGCGCCGCGCGCCAGGGCTC
The DNA here is from genome assembly GCA_964592735.1 of uncultured Chromatiaceae bacterium. Lineage (GTDB taxonomy): Bacteria > Pseudomonadota > Gammaproteobacteria > Steroidobacterales > QUBU01. The sequence continues at coordinate 4,538 of CAZQGA010000053.1, forward strand.
CAGCCCGAAGAGCGCGTGGCCGGCGCCTGCCACCAGCGCCGCGGTCACCAGGTCCACGGCCGCAGCGAGGCTCAGCACTACGGCATACGGCAGTTCCGCCACCGGCACCAGCAGCGCCATCAGCAGCGGCGGCAGCTGCAGCACCTCACGCTCGCCGGTGTGGTAGAAGCAGAGTTCCGGAAACAGCGTGCGCTGGCGGCGCATCTCCCGCGCGGTGCGCAGGTAGGTGAAGGCATCGCCGAGCTGCGGCTGCGCATTGACGCGGGCGATGCGGTAGGCCTGCAGAACCACCACACCCGCGACCAGAACGCCGATCAGCCACCAGGGGGCACCCGTCATCAGGAGGCCCTCGGCCCTGCCGCCGCGCGATTGGCTGGTTCGCCCGACGTCTCCTCCGCCCGCGGCACCGGCCGTCGCGCCGGCTCGCGCAGAACCTGGCGGTATTGCGCCAGCAGCAACCCGACCATAGTAGTCGTGGCCAGCTCGGGGGTGAAGATGCCGGCATTGTGGAAAATGGCGTTGGCCAAAACGGCCGCCACTCCCACCGACACACACAGGTGCTGCACGCGCAGCCCGGGCATTCTGGTCCACGCCGCTACCCTGACCACGCGCTGGGTCTTCCACAGGACCCACAGGCACCAGGCCAACACGATCCAGCCCGGTACGCCGGCGCGCACACCGACGTTGACGTAGTGGTTGTGAGGCGCCAGCACCTCGGTTGCCAAGGCACTGGAAACCACCCCGGTATCGCCGATGACCTCCCGGGCATACTCAAGCTGCGTCGGGCCGATGGCCGGATGTTTGAGTACAGAGATGATGCCGTGCACCTGATACGCCAGCCGATCCACTACTTCATCAACGCTGGTGCCGCCGAAGCGGTCCGACAGCGTGCCGTGGGCATAGGCCGACTGGCTGACGTCACCGGGTGGGCCACTCGGCACGCGACTGCCGATGAACAGTTGCATGCCGGCGAATGCCACGGCCACGATGGCGAGCAGCAGCAGATTACGGGCCCGCTGCCCGGATTTCAGCGCCAGATAGAGTACACCGGCAAAGAACACCGCCGCCGAGGAGCGCTCGGCATTGAGAAACAGCCCCAGGACCAGCACCACCATGGCTACCAGCCAGATGGTCTTCTTTTCGTGCAGGTACAGGCTGACCGCCAAGAACGGGAAGGCGGCCAGCAGATAGGAAAAAATGTGCGGCGCACCGTAAACGCTCGCAATCTGACTGCCCTCCCCGATCAGGGTGTCTCCGGTGGCAGCCGACTGCAGCATCCACGCCCGAATGGACGTGAAGGGCTCGCCCAAGAAATACACCAGACTACCGAATATCACCTGTGCCACGCCCACCACCACCAGCAGCTTGATGACCTGCTGGCAGCTAGCCGGGAAGCGGCAGACTTCCACGAGCATCAGTAGGTAGACCGCCGCGCGCACCTGGCGCGCCGGATTGGTAATCAGGCCACCACGCAGAAAATCGTGCACCCAGTCGAGCATGGCGAAGGCCACCAGCAGCAGCACCAGGGTGGAAACGCGGCCGCTGGAGAAAGCCAGACGCGAGAGTCTTGCCCCGCAGAACAGAATCGCTGCGAGAAAGAAAAAGTTCTCCGGGGCGAGGCGGATACCCGGCAGGACCGGCAGCGGGAAGAACTGGATCAGGATGATCCCCGTCAGCAGCCAGCGAGCCATGGTCCCGGCCCTGACCTCGGTCGGGGCGGCGGCCAGCGTGCGCGCAGCGACGGCAGCCATGGGCGGGCTAGACACGGGCACGCCGACGCAGGCCGTCGAACAGGCGGAGTTCCTCCGCATCGAGGCCATGGTTGAAGAACACCGCCACGCAGTAGCAAAGCCCGCAGGCAGCGATGAGCAGGAGTAGTTGCATCACGTTGGCCAGGTAGTCCTTGAGCAGCAGGGCGATGGCCACCGGCACCGCCAGGTTGAGCGCCGTGCGCAGCGCCACGGCAAAGGGAAAGCTGAGCCGGATGCCGAACACGCGGCGAAAAGCAAACCAGTACAGCGCCAGTTGCAGAACCGCCGCGCTGCCGGTGGCGAACGCCGCCCCCCCGATGCCGAAACGCGGTACCAGCAGGATGTCCAGCGCCAGATTGTAGACCGAGGTCAGGCCGGATAGCAGCAGCAGGATGTTCTTCTCCAGTGCCGCGATCACCGGCACGAAGGGATAGGTCAGCCCCAGAAAGTAGCCAAAGGCGGACAGCACGGCCAGTGCAGGGTACGCAGTTGTGTACTCGGGTGAATACACGAGGCGGATGACCTCCCCCCCCAGCACCAGCAGCAGGGTCGCCAGCGGCCAGTGCAGCAGCATCACTGCCTTGTTCAGGAAGCGGAAACCGCGCAGCAACCCGGTGTCGTCCTCCGCCACAGCATGACGGGCCGTCAGCAGGGGCGTCAAAAGCCCGCGCAGCAGCGCAGCCGGGTTGAGCGCATTGGCGAAAAGGATCAGGGTGGACGCCAGCCCGTACATGGCCACCTGCTCAGGCCCCAGGTAGTGGGCGATGACGAAACTGTCCGCCGAGAGATCGCGGAATACGTTGACGTTGATCGCCAGGTAGCCGATGAGCGAGTAGCGGAGGATGCGCCCGCGGTAGCCGTCGGCGTCGATCTCCGCGACACCCCCCGGCGCAGGCGGGTGGGCATGCAGCCAGCGCTGGTTACGCCAGACGATCCAGGCAAAAGCCAGGGCAGGCCCGGCAAGCATTGCGCCCAGCACACCGAGGATGCTGCGCGCGGCGACGAACGCCACGAGGAAGCCGGCCAGCGTCAGCACCGCCACTGCGGCGCGCACCAGGCTGCTCTCCAGGTAGGCACCCCGCGCCGAGAAAAATGCGAAGCCATAGATCGTGTTGGCACTGCGCACCGTGAGGATGGCGCAGACCAGCACCAGCAGGTCAGTCAGCATCGGCGGAAAGGCAAAGAACCCGCTCACCGGGTCCCGGGCCAGCAACAGCACGCCGCAAAAAGCCAGCAGTGCTGCACCACGCACCAGTTTCACCCAGGTCAGCAGCGTTCGCAGCGCACCATACCGCTGGCGCGCCACCATCTCCGCACCGAACCTCTGCAGCATGTTGTCCAGGCCACAGGAGGTGATATAGGAACCCACCATGATGACGGAGCCGGCCAGCTTGTAGGCGCCGTACTCCTCCACGCTCAGCATGCGGACGGTGAGGACGGAGATCACCACACCGACCACGGTCTCCGCAAAGAAAGCGACATAGCTTGCCGCAGACCATGCAAGCGTACTGGCAGACCGGGCCGATTCCGCTTTCTTCATCAGGTTGCGCACCGCTGGTTCATGGCGACGGCCTCCCGTTACAGGCGTCGCGTGCCGGCCCTGGCCCAACGCCGGGCCACACAGGGCTGTCACCCTCTACCGCGCATCCCCCGCCGGCCCGGCTGGCACCGCAGCCACCGGATTTTCCTGCGGAATGTAGTAGTAAAGCTTCGGCTCCACGGCGCGGATGAAATCCTCGATGCGGCGGTCGGCGTCAGCCATGTCGGCATCCTTGGGGAGCGGCACGGTGACACGCACCAGGGCACCGTCGGTGCGGTTGTGGACGAGAGAATCCCAGAAGATATACCACTTCACCAGGTACTCGTTGCTGAGGTAGCGGCCGCGCTGCATGAACCAGTAGTAGACCAGTGCCCGGCCCTCCCCCTTGGTGATGAGCGCACGGTTGACAGTGAGGGACGCACCCCCGGGGCCGGCATCCTGCAGCGTGCGCGGGCCGAACTCCTCCATCCGCCAGCCGCCACCGGGCAGGCAGGCGCGCGGGGAATGCACCGAGGCGCCCTTGCGCTGGGAATCATAGTAGGCGACGTAGAGTTCGGTGGGCAGCCCGCCGGCGCTGTTGTTGTAGCTGGCGAGCAGATAATCCGTGAGTTTCAGCTCGTCGAGTACGTCGCGCTGCAGGATACCGTCATGGCCGCGCCAGTCGCCAACGACCAGCGGGAAGCTGCTCAAGGGCGCACGGCCGGCAGGAACGACTTCCTCGCGCGCCTGGATGGCGAGCGAGCCGGCGGCACCGGCAACGAGCAAACCCAGTGCGACGTAGACCGGGGCACGCACGCCACTCTCGCCCAGCAGGTAGCGGAAGTCCTCGAGCCCGGGGATCTCGACCTCGAACACCTCTGCAAGCTTGCGCCGGCCGAGCAGCGCGAAGGCAGCCATCTCGAGAAACAGCAGCGCGATGCAGGCGACGAAGATGATCCAGCCCTCGAAGTAATGCAGGAATCCCTCGGCCTGGCCCGTGCCGTAGCGGTTCACCAGCACGCCGGTGACGGCGATACGGAAGCTGTTCATGAAGATGGTGATCGGCACGGCGGAGACGAAGATCACCAGCCGCTGCCAGAACGCACCGCGGAAGATGTAGGCACAGAAGAAGGAAAAGCTCACCAGCGGAAAGAGATAGCGCAGGCCACTGCAGGCATCGACCACCTGGAGCTGGTAGTTGCCGAGGTCGATGACATTGCCCTCGAGGAAGACGCTGATGCCGATGGCGCGCAGGAAACCCGCGCCGATCTCCGAGGACCAGAGCTGGAAGAGCGCCGAGAGGTTCCACTGGATGAACCGCGGCAGCGGCACCATGAACACCAGGTACAGCAGACCAGCCCAAAGCACGCGCGTGCCACGCCAGCCAACGGCCGTCCATACCAGCCCCCAGAGCGTGAGCAGGAAGGCATACTGAGTCACCGTGTAGATCGCGCTCAGCTCGCCGAGCAGGAAGCCGGCCAGGCCGAGGGCCACCAGCAGCAGGCCGACGCCGGAAGGTTCGGTGGGCGTGACACGCAGTTCTGAAGCCCTGGCCCACAGCAGGTAGAGCGCCACCAGCGGGATCAGGTAGCCGTGCTGGTATTCGGGCTCTTCCCACCACTGCACCATGAGCCAGAGGCCATCGCGGAAAATCACCACGAGCGCCACGGCGCAGGCCAGTGCAATCATCAGCGCCCGGCGGGACCAGGGAGCCGGCGTACCCGCCTCACCGGCCCGGGGTGGCTGGGTGACCTGCGATGCAGCGGGCGGCACTGTTGAACTTGTCGTCATGGGTTCCTCGTCAGGGCTCATCCACATCGCGTACCGGTACCCTCTGGTGCTCGGCAACCACGCTCGCGAGCAGATCCTCGTAACGCTGGGCAAGCAGCCTGCGGTCCGCGTTGCGCTCTGCCCAGGCGCGGCCAGCCGCACCCATGGCCGCACGCCGCTCCGGATCCGCCCGGAGTTCACGTACCGCACTCGCCAGCTCGCGCGCATTCTCCGGTGCGATACACAGGCCGGCACCGCTGGCCTCGACGAGCGCCTGGCTCTCGCCCTGCACGCCGAGGATGATCGGCTTCATCATCGCCATGCTCTCGAAGATCTTCGAGGGAATCACCGAGCGGAACAGGGGCTGGTCGCGCAGCAACACGAGGCTGAGCGAGGTGGCGGCCCAGATTCCGGGCATGCGCACCTTCGACTGCTGCTCGAGCATGATGACGTTGGTGAGCTGCATGTCATCGCGCTGGCGCAGCAAGGCCTCGCGCC
>CAZQGA010000054.1:0-10043 GCA_964592735.1 uncultured Chromatiaceae bacterium
GCGAAGCAATGCTGGGTCGCTTTCAGGAATGCCAGTGACCTCGCCGATGACGCGCCTGATGAAGGTGAACTTCGGTTCCAGATCCTCTTGGTATAGAACCTGAAGATTCGACGACGGCGCTAGCAACTCGCGTGCAAAGAGCCGTGCGTGCCAGCCGTCGTTTCCTATCGTGGCTTCGGTCAGTCTGTCGATGCACCATTTCAGCTTCTCACGCGCGGGCAGCGCGCCTTCGACGACTTGTTGCAGATCGTCGAAGCTGATGATCCGCCGGTGACCTTCGACAAGAACGGCCTGATAGAGGCCGCGGCGACTGCCAAAGTGATAGTTGATCGAAGCGAGGTCCACGCCGGCTTTCGCAGCGATGGCTTTGCTGGTGGTTTCAGCGTACCCGGTGGCCGCGAACAACGATCCTGCGGCTTCCATGATGCGGGTACGGGTCAGCTCGCCATCGGTACGGGGGCTGCGGCGCGGTTTGGTCATAGCTAGTTCTGTGATCGGGGTGGGCGGGCTGATTGTGCTTGAACTGAACTTTAAATTCAATTTAACTTTAGTGTATGCTCGCGCTCATACCAAGCGGGCGCAGGCCAGCGCGCCCTTACACGCCCCCTTTCGAGAGACACCATGTTTACGAAACGGCTGGTTCCACCCGACGGCAGCGCCATTGCCGACTTGGCCTTGGGTCGCCCTGGCGCTCCGGCGCGTGCTGGCCGTCGGCACCTCGCCTCACGCATGGCCGCTGTCGCCGCGTTGCTCGGATTGCTGTGCGTAGTGCCCAGTAGGGTGGCACAGGCGCAGTCGTGCCCTGACGGGAAGACACCTCTGTTGTCGTCCGGGACGATCAACCTGCGCATTGACAACGATCTGTTCGGAAGGCTGGGCCAGGATCAAGGCTACTCGAACGGCTTTTTGGTCAGTTGGGTATCGCCCAACCTGGTCGATTACTCCCATGATCCGTGTCTGCCATTCCTCGCCCGCCGGCTGAACCAACGCTTGGCCTGGCTACAGCCGGACGGGTTCGACGAGCAGAACATGACGATCGGGATCGGGCAGATGATGTATACCCCGACCGACAAGGTGCCTTCTCACCTCATCGAGGATGATCGTCCATTCGCCGGCGCGTTGATGCTGAGTTTTGGCTACAACGCCCGTCGCGGCGATTCTCTGCGTACTTCGCAAATCCGCGTTGGCGTCGTCGGGCCTGCTTCGCGGGCCGAGCAGGTGCAGAACTGGTGGCATGGTGTCATCGGCGTGGATCGCTTCAACGGCTGGGATCACCAGTTGCGTGATGAGCCAGTCGTGCAGTTGATCCATGAGCGCCGCAAGCGCGTAGCGCGGCACGTAGGCACAAGTGGCTGGGGTTGGGACTACACGCGCCACTGGGGCATGAGCCTGGGAAATTTTGCGACCTATGCCAATGCCGGCGGCGAGTTGCGCTTCGGCCTGCGCCTCCCGGATGATTTCGGCACCGCGCCGCTGCGGCCGGCTGGCGAGAACACCGCGCCGGTGAAGGTGGCCGCCGGCCAACCCTGGAACTGGCACTTGTTCGTGGCCGCAGACGCCCGCTGGGTACTGCACGACATCACACTCGACGGCAACACCTTCAAGTCCAGCCACAGCGTCGATAAGCGCCCGTTCGTGGCCGACCTCGGCTATGGCGCTGCGATCTACCGCGGCCACTGGCGATTCGCATTCGCGCGCTACTTCCGCACGCGCGAATTCCACGGCCAGAAGGAAACCCCGGTCTACGGCACGTTGACCATCGGCAGGCGATTCTGACCACGGATGGCGGGCGCCTGCGGATGTGCTTGCGCCTAAACATTAAATTGCATTTAATCTTAGAGTATGCTCACAGCCCGAGTTGCCACTAAGCCCACGGAACACCGTCCATGAAGAAGCCTCTCATCCTCCTTGCAGCCATCGCGGCAGTGGTTCTCGTAGCCTGGGCCTGGTGGCATTTCAGCCACCGTGATGGCGACGGCGCGCTGGTGCTGTACGGCAACGTGGACATTCGGCAGATTTCGCTGGCGTTCGACGGCAGCGGCCGGGTGGCGGAACTGCACGCCGAGGAAGGCGACCGCGTAACGTCGGGAACTGTGCTGGGTGTGCTGGATACCCGCACGCTGGCGTTGCAGGCCGAGCAAGCGCAAGCACAGATCGGCGTCCAGCAGCAGACGCTCCTGCGCCTGCGCAACGGCTCACGGCCGCAGGAGGTCGCGCAAGCCCGCAGCCGTGTGACCGCAGCACAGGCTGACGCCTCGCAAGCCGAACAAGACCTCAAGCGCCTGCAAGGCATTGCGGCCAATACCCAAGGGCGCGCCGTGAGCGCGCAGGATCTGGACCGCGCCCGAAGCCATCTACAGGTCGCGCAGGCGAAGGTCGCGGAGCAACGCGAAGCATTGCGCTTGACCGAACTTGGACCGCGTGCGGAAGACGTGGCGGGGGCGGAGGCACAGCTCAAGGCGGCGCAGGCGCAACTGGCCTTGTTGCAGCACCAGATCGCCCAGGGCGAACTCAAGGCGCCCGCCGACGCGATCGTGCGTTCGCGGCTTCTTGAGCCGGGCGACATGGCCACGCCCCAGCGGCCGGTTTTCGCCTTGGCGTTGACGCAGCCGAAGTGGGTTCGCGTCTATGTCGGCGAACCCGACCTGGGCCGGGTCAGGCCCGGCATGGAGGCCCGCGTCGTCACTGATGGCCGCCCCGGCCAGTCCATCACTGGCAAGGTCGGCTACATCTCATCGGTTGCCGAGTTCACGCCCAAGTCGGTCCAGACCGAGGAACTGCGCACCAGCCTGGTTTACGAGGTACGGGTGCTGGTCGATGACCCGCAGGACGTGCTGCGCCTTGGACAGCCGGCAACCGTTCACCTGACGACCGGCACCGCGCAATGAACGACAGCGACACAACGGTCATTGCCGAGGGCCTGCGCAAGACCTTCGAGGCGCCGGGCGGCGGCCCGTTGCTTGCGGTGAACGATGTGTCGATGACGATACGCGCGGGCGAGCTGACCGCCCTCGTCGGGCCGGACGGCGCAGGCAAGACAACCTTGCTGCGCATGATGGCCGGGCTGCTTAAGCCCGACGCCGGGCGCCTTGAGGTGCTGGGCATCGACGTGGCGGCCAATCCGCAGGCGGTGCAAGACCGCATCAGCTACATGCCACAGCGCTTCGGGCTGTACGAAGACCTGAGCGTGCAGGAAAACCTGGACTTGTACGCCGACCTGCACGGGGTGCCGCCTGCCGAGCGCAGCAGACGCTTCGCCCGGATGCTGGAGATGACCGACCTCGTGCGCTTCACCGCACGCCCGGCCGGCAAGCTGTCCGGCGGCATGAAACAGAAGCTGGGCCTGGCCTGCACGCTGGTGCGCTCACCCGATCTGCTGCTGCTCGACGAACCCAGCGTCGGTGTCGATCCGCTGTCGCGGCGCGACCTGTGGAAGATCGTGCAGCAATTGGTCGATGACGAGAACCTGAGCGTGATCGTCAGCACCGCGTACATGGACGAGGCCGAGCGATGCGCGCAGGTGTTCGTGATGAACGCGGGCCGGTTGCTGGACGAAGGCACGCCGGCCGCGTTGAGTGAGCGCGCTCGCGGCTTGACCTTCACCACGTCGCCTCCAGCGGGGATGCCTGCCCGCGATCTACAGGCGCGATTGATCGACGCCACCGAACTGATCGTCGATGCGGTTCCCCAGGGCGGCGCGGTTGACTTCATCCGCCAACCGCAGGCCACCACCGACGAGGTGAACAAGCTGCTTGGCGATGCCGGCTGCGAGCCACGCCCGGCGGAACTCGAAGACGCTTTCATGATGATGCTGCGCAAGCAGCAGCAGGACGAGGGCCAGGCGCCGGAACTGCGAGCAGCGTCGCACGCGCAGGTCATGAATGGCGATGCCGATGGGCCGGTGATCGTGGTCCGCGATCTGGTACGCAAGTTCGGCGACTTCACCGCCGTTGCCAGCACATCGTTCGAGGTGAGCCGCGGCGAGATATTCGGTTTGCTCGGCCCCAATGGCGCGGGCAAGACCACGACATTCCGCATGTTGTGCGGGTTGCTGCCAGCCACCAGCGGCCATCTGGAGGTCGCTGGACTCAACCTGCGCACGGCGCGCGCGCAGGCGCGTGGGCGCATCGGCTACGTGGCGCAGAAATTCGCGCTGTACGGCAACTTGACCGTGCGCGAGAACTTGGAGTTCTTCGGTGGCGCCTACGGGCTGCGCGGACAGGTGCTGCGCGAGCGCGTTAACGGCACTATCGAGGAATTCGGGCTGGAACCGATGGCGGTCAGCGGCCTGCTCCCCGGCGGCTACAAGCAACGCCTGGCAATGGCCGCTGGCCTGCTGCACCAGCCGGAAATCCTGTTCCTCGACGAACCGACCAGCGGCATCGACCCGCTGGCACGGCGTGCCTTCTGGCGGACGATCACCGCGCTGGCGCAGAGTGGCGTCACTGTCATCGTCACCACCCACTTCATGGAGGAAGCGGAATACTGCGACCGCATCGCTATCCAGGACGCCGGGAAGATGCTGGCACTGGGCACGCCGCAGGAGGTCCGCGAACAGGCCGGGGGCGACGGCAGCACTGACATGAACAGTGCGTTCATCGCCATCGTTGAACGCGGTCGCACCGAAAGCCAGCGCGCGATAGTGGGAGCCGCTGCATGAATACCTCGGGATTCATCAGGCGATTCTCCGCGCTGCTGCGCAAGGAAGTGCGCCAGATGCTGCGCGACAGGAGCACGCTGGCGGTCGGCCTGATGCTGCCGGCTGTGCTGATCCTGCTGTTCGGCTATGGCCTGTCATTCGACGTGAAAAACGCGCCGGTGGCCGTAGTGCTGGAGGACAGTTCGCCGTCCGCGCGCGAGGTGCTTGCCGGCCTGGAGGGATCGCCCTATCTGGCGCCCGTGTGGACGACCAATATGACGGAGGCCGAGCGCCGGATGCGCGACGGGGAAGTGCGCGCCATCGTGCGGGTTCCGGCGGACTTCTCGCGCAGACTAGCAGCGGGGCAAGCCCAGGTGCAGTTGCTGCTGAACGGTGTCGATTCCAACACGGCCGCTGCCGTTGACGGCTATGTCGGTGGAGCCATCGCAACCTGGGCGCAACAGAAGGCCGACCGCGCTGGCAGCAAATCCGGTGCCGGTGGCGTGGAGCTGGTGCAGCGCATGTGGTTCAACGAAGCCTCAACCAGCACCCGGTATCTGGTGCCGGGCTTGATTGCGCTGGTAATGACGCTGATCGGCGCCTTCCTGACTTCGCTGCTGATCGCGCGCGAGTGGGAACGCGGCACGCTGGAATCGCTGTTTGTCACGCCGGTACGGCCGCTGGAAATCGTGCTGGCCAAGCTCGCGCCCTACCTGTTGGTCGGTGCCATTGACCTGGCGCTGTGCCTGCTCGCGGCCAAGTTCCTGTTCCACGTGCCGATGCGCGGGTCGCTGTGGGTGATCGTGTTTGCCTCGCTCTTGTACCTGACGGTATCGCTGCTGCTGGGCCTGTTCATCTCCGGCAAGACGCGCAACCAGTTCCAGGCGAGTCAGGTAGCCCTGCTGGTCAGCTTCATTCCGGCATTGATGCTGTCGGGTTTCATCTTCGACTTGCGCAACGTGCCCGTGGTGGTTCAGGCGGTCAGCCAGCTACTACCGGCAACGCACTTCGTCGGGCTGATCAAAACGCTGTTTCTGGCCGGTGACAACTGGCCGATGATTCTGCGCGACTGCGCGATTCTGAGCCTTTACGCGCTCGTGCTGACCGGCGCCGTGCGCCGCACGTTGCGCAAGACGCTGGACTGACGCCATGCACGCATTTCTCACTCAACTGGCGTCGATCGGCTTCCTCTGCCGCAAGGAGTTTCTGGCGCTGTTCAAGGAGCGGTCCAGCCGGGCAATTCTGTTCGTACCCGTTCTGATGCAAGCCCTGCTGTACGGCTACGGCGCGACCTACGATCTCAGCTATGCACCCTATGCGGTGCTGGACCAGAGCCGGGGCGCGGCCTCGACCGAGTTGCTGGCGCGTGTGGATGGCACCGGCGTGTTCAAGCGCGAAGCCTCGCTGAATACGCCGCAGCAGATCGCTCAAGTCGTCGATCGGGGCCATGTGCTGCTGGTGCTGCACTTCCCCGCAGACTTCGACGCCCGGCTGGCTGGTGGTCAGCAAGCTCCGTTGCAGATGATCCTTGACGGCCGCAATTCCACGACCGCCGGGGCGGCGGCAGCCCAGGTCAGTGCCATCGTCGCCGCTTACAACCGATCGCGCACCGGCACGCCTGCGGTCAGCGTGGAGCGACGTGCTTGGTACAACCTCAACCTGGAGTCGCGCTGGAACTTGATGCCGGCACTGATTGCCGCGTTGAGCCTGATCCAGACTTTGCTGCTGTCGTCGCTGTCGGTCGCCCGCGAACGCGAGCAGGGCACCTTCGACCAGTTGCTGGTGACGCCGCTGACGCCCATGCAGATTCTGGTCGGCAAGGCCGTGCCGCCGATGCTCGTGGGCGTGGCGCAAGCGACCATCATTTTGCTGATCATCCGCTTCTGGTTCCAGATACCGATGAACGGCTCCCCGTGGCTGCTCTACCTGGGGCTGGTCGTTTTCACCTGTGCCACCGTGGGACTCGGCCTGTCGATTTCCGCGCTGTCGCTGAACATGCAGCAGGCCATGCTCTACACCTTCCTGCTGATCATGCCGATGATGCTGCTGTCGGGCTTGCTCACGCCGGTGAGCAACATGCCTGAACCCCTACAGATCGTCACCTATGCCAATCCGCTGCGCTTTGGCATGGACCTCGTGCGCCGCGTCTATCTCGAAGGCGCCGGGTTGCGCGAGGTCGCCTTCGACTTCGTTCCCATGCTGGTGATGGCAATCGTCACGCTGCCGCTGGCGGCCTGGCTGTTCCGCAACCGCCTCTCCTGATCCGGGGTATTGGCTATGTCCGACTTTCGCATTCTTCGTGGTCAACCGTCGCGCTTGGCGGTGTGCCTGCTCGCCCTCGCAATGGCTGGCTGCGCGGTGGGGCCGGATTTCGTCAAACCCACGCCGTCGGCCCCGGATGACTGGACAAGTTGGCGCAGCGCCGACGATGCGTTGCGTACCCCTGTCGGCAACGAGCAGGCGTTGCCGGCGGACTGGTGGCGGGCGTTCGGCGATCCGACGCTGGACCGCCTTGCGCAACGGGCTTTCGAGGCAAGCCCGGACTTGCAAACGGCCGCGCTGCACTTCGCCCAGGCGCGTGCGCAGCGCAGCACCGTCGAGGCTCAACGCGGGCCGCAGGTCAACGCCAACGGCGGCGCGATCCGCCAGCGCCAGAGTGAGTATGGCGCCAGCACACGCATGATCGACGCCATCGGCGGCGACCGATCGACGCTGGCACAAGTGCTGAGTGAGCCTTTCACGCTCTACCAGATCGGCTTCGACGCCTCCTGGGAGCTGGACCTGTGGGGCCGCGTGCGCCGCTCGATCGAGGCAGCCGACGCCGAAGTGTCCGGCCAGGCGGCGCTGCTGGATCTGGCCCGGTTGAGCCTCATCAGCGATGTGGTGCGCAACTACTTCGAGCTGCGCACCACACAGCGCCAGATCCGCCTGGCGCGCGAGGACATCGCCGCGCTGGAGGAGCGCGTGGGCCTGCTGGAAGCGCGCGTGCAGGGTGGCATCGTCGATCACCTGGACCTGGAGCGCCAGCGCGCCGAATTGGCGGCGGTGAAAGCGCAATTGCCGGGGCTGCTGGCGCAGGAAGGCGCCAGCGCCAACCAGATCGCGCTGCTCCTGGGCGAGCGGCCCGGTGCCTTGCGCAACGAGCTGGCTGCCGTCGCCGACGACGGCAGGACGGCGTTGCCGGACTTGGCGCTGGGGCTGCCGTCGGAAGTTGCCCTGCGCCGGCCCGACATTCGCGCCGCCGAGGCTCGCCTGCATCGGGCCACGGCCAGCATCGGCGTTGCGCAAGCCGAGCTGTACCCAAGCATCCGCCTGGGTGCGCGGTTCGGGTACGAGTCCTATCTGAGCGGCGAATTCTCAGCCTGGGGCAGCCGCACATGGTCGATAGGACCGACTCTGAGCCTGCCGCTGTTCGACCGTGGCCGCCGCAAGAGCGTGGTGCAGTTGCGCGAGCTGGAGCAGCAAGAAGCGGCAGTGAACTACCAGAGGACCGTGCTCAAAGCCTGGCAGGAGATCGACGACGCGCTCAGCGGATACACCGCAGAGCAGCAGCAGGAACGTGAACTGCAAGCCCGAATGCACAGCGCCGGCCAAGCCTACGAACTGGCCCAGGCACGCTACGACGGCGGCATGGCCGATTTCCTCTCCGTGCTCGACAGCCAGCGTAGCTATTTGCAGGCGCGCCGCGAATTGGCAGCGAGCGAAGGGCGCGTGGGCACCCGCTACGTGATGGTCAACAAGGCCATTGGCAATACACAACTATCGGAAGGCGGCGTGACGAAATGACGAGCTTCGTTAGCGCGTACTCCGAGCGCACAGATCAACTGTTGTTGGTTGTGGAATTGGTCTGCTCGCATGATCGGGAACACTGCGGCGATTCGTCCTACCGGATACGGGAGGGGTGAAATGGAACTTCGGCATCTGCGCTGTTTCCTGGCCGTGGCCGAAGAACTCCACTTCGCCCGCGCGGCGGAAAAGCTGCACATCGAACAATCGCCACTGTCGCGTGCGATCAAGGAGCTAGAAGAAGAACTTGGCGTTGTGCTGTTCGCCCGCACCACGCGCAGCACGCGACTGACCCGTGCTGGAAAGCTGTTCTTGGAACACGTGCGCCGCGTGTTCACAGTCTTGGAACAAGCACGCGATAGCGTGAAAGCGGCGGCCCACGGCTTCCACGGACAATTGCGCGTGGCGTTGTCGGACGGCATCACACCGTCGCGCTTACCGGCTTTACTGGCGCTATGCCGACAGGAAGAACCGGAAGTTGAACTCCGATTCTTCGAGGTGCCGCTGTCACAGCAGATCAAGGGGCTGCATGACGATCTGTACGACGTGGGGTTTGCGCAGTCCGATGAAGTGGGCGATGGCATCACCACCATGCCTGTCTGGAGAGACACGCTCATCGTGACGGTGCCAGCGCGACATCCGCTGCTGGCACACAAGCGCATCCCTTTGGAGGAACTGCTGCGCTATCCGCTGGTTCTATGCGATCCACAAGTGTGCGAAGGCCATGCCAAATTCGTCGATCGGGTGCTACGTCGGGCCGACATGGAGCCGCTGGTCGCAGAACGGGTCGCTACGTGTGATTTGATGATGGCCTTGGTATCGGCCGGTTTCGCACTTGGGTTTACGGGTGCCGCGCGCATTGCCGCGAACCCTGACTCCGGCGTAGTGGCCCGACCGCTGGCGTTGCGCGTGCCGCCGCTGACAACCTACCTGCTTTACCCCGCCGGCGAGCCGTCCGATGTGCTGGCGCGGTTCATTGAGCGCGTGCAGGCCATCGAGTCACCGGAACCCCCAAGGCCCAAGTCGGGCCGTCATTCCGATTCCCTGGAGGAACCTGAGCCATGAAAAAGATCATCCCGTTCTTACTGGCGGCCGCGTTGACTGCTTGCGGCCAGTCCGAAACGCCTCCGAAGGCCAACACGTCGGAAGCGAATATCCCGACGGTGGAAGAACTGGCGTCCAACCCCGAACGGTTGAAGGAACTGCGCCAGCAATGCAAGACGGATCGCCCCAAGCTAGGCGACGTGCTGTGCAACCGGGTGGCCGAAGCCACGCGCAAGCGATTCTATGGCGACGGCGAGACGCCCTACACGCCGCCGAAAGAATCGCCGAAGTTCTGACCGTTGGCGGCTCGCCGCCTCGCCTTCATATTTCTGTTCGACACGCCGCAATGCGCCTTCGCTTGCGGCATTTTTCTTTGGCCTGCCGCTGCATTCATTCTGTCTTTTTGCTCGACCTTTCTGCTTGAAACGGTCTTTGACCAGCACTGATCCGGCACCGATCCTGACGCTTGCGGCACGTCCCTGTGCCGCGCTTTCCATGAGGAACCAGCGCAGGAGAAAGCGGAGGCCAGGTCATGCAAGGGACGAACGTGCTGTTCGGTCAGATCGCCGTGGTA
>CAZQGA010000055.1:0-10025 GCA_964592735.1 uncultured Chromatiaceae bacterium
ACGTCGAAGTACGCCGATCGCGCGAACGCCGCAATGACCTCGCGGCTCTCCGACGAATGATCGCGATCGTCGACCGCGAGCCGCACGTTGCGGATGTCGAAGTTCAGCGCGTATCCATACAGGAACAGGAAGAACGTCGGAATGACGACGAGAATGGCCAGGGTCCGGCGATCCCGGCGGATCTGACGGAGCTCTTTGATGGCAACCGCCCAGACGCGCGTCATCATGCGGCGCCAGCCCTTTCGGTCCGATCCACGACGTCGAGGAATACGTCCTCGAGCGACGGCGTCACCGGCGCGACCGAACTCACCTTCAGCTTCACGGCCTCGAGCAACCGGCGCACGTCGTCGGGCGTCGTCGACGTCTCGCGCAGGACCGCGTGCACGCTGGTGCCGAACAGGCTCGTCTTCTCGACGGCGCGTTCCGTGTCGAGGTGCGCCATGATGCGCACCGGCTCCTCGCCGACGACTTCGACGATCGGCCGATTCTCGAACGTGCGCTTGAGCTCCGTCGTGGTGCCCAGCGCCGCAAGCTTGCCGCCGTGAATGATGGCCACGCGATCGCACCGTTCGGCCTCGTCGAGATAGTGCGTGGTGACCAGCACCGTGGTGCCGTGCGCGGCGAGGTCGTCGATGAGGCGCCAGAAGTCGCGGCGCGAGACGGGATCGACGCCACCCGTTGGTTCGTCGAGAAAGACAATGGGTGGTTCGTGCATCAGCGCGCACCCGAGCGCGAGACGCTGCCGCCACCCGCCGGACAGCGCCGACGTGAACGCGCGCTCCTTGCCCGCCAGGCCATGCTGCTGGAACCGCCGGTGAATTCGTCTCCCGCCCGCATCGTTTTCGCCGGTTCGCCGGAGTTTGCCGTGCCGGCCCTCGAGCGCCTGGTCGCATCCACGCACCAGGTGGTTGCCGTCCTGACGCAACCGGACCGGCCAGCCGGCCGGGGTCGCCGGCTGCAGGCGAGTCCGGTGAAGGCCTGTGCGCTCGCCCACGGTCTCGATGTACTGCAGCCTGCCAGCCTGCGCAGGGAGGCGGCCGCGCGCGAGGCATTGCGTGCACTGGCTCCGGATCTCGTGGTGGTGGTCGCCTACGGGCTGCTCCTGCCACCGGAGGTGCTGGCGCTGCCGCCGCGGGGCTGTATCAACATCCATGCTTCATTGCTGCCACGCTGGCGGGGTGCGGCGCCCATCCAGGCGGCGGTGCTCGCCGGGGATGCGCAGACCGGTGTCGCGCTGATGCGGCTCGAGGAAGGCCTGGATACCGGCCCGGTGCTTGCGATGAGTGCCATCCCCATCGGCCCTGGTGACACGGCAGGAATGTTGCACGACCGGCTCGCCCTGCTCGGGGCGGATCTGCTCATGGCCCACCTGGGCGCGATTCTCGATGGCAGCGCACGCTATGTACCGCAGCCCGCCGGTGGCGTGAGCCACGCACCGAAGATTGCCAAGGCTGATGGCCGCATCGACTGGCGGGAAGCCGCTGCTGCAATCGATCGCCGCATTCGCGCCTTCAATCCCTGGCCCGTGGCGGAAACCTGCCTCGACGGTGAGCAATTGCGCTGCTGGCTGGCGCAGCCGCTGGCCGGCAGCGACTGGGGTGCTGGCGTGGTCCCCGGCACGATCCACGCCAGCGGCCCTGCGGGTATCGACGTGCAGACCGGTGAGGGTGTCCTGCGCCTGTTGAGCGTGCAGCTGGCGGGCCGCCAGCGCACGGAAGCGGGGCTCTTTGCCAGCGGCCGCCAGCTCGACGGCAAGGTCCTCGGCGCATGAGCCGCCGCGGTGGTCCCCCGGAACCCGGGGCGGCCAGCCGTGCGCTCGCCGCGCAGGCTGTGGCCCGGGTGCTCGGTGCCGGTACCACGCTGGATGCGGCTTTCGCTGCACTCGATTTCACCGCCCTGTCTGAAGTAGACCGCAGCCAGACCAGGGCCCTCGCCTACGGTGCCCTGCGCTGGCACCACCGCCATCGCTACCTGCTCGGCTTGTTGCTGGAGCGCGGGCTGCCGGCCAGGGACCGCCTGCTCGAGGCGCTGCTCTCGGTCGGGATGTTCCAGTTGCTCGATGCCCGGCAGCCCGACTATGCCGCGGTATCTGCCACGGTCGGTGCTGCCCGCTGGCTCGGCCAGCCGCGCTGGGCCGGGGTGGTCAATGCCAGCCTGCGGCGCCTGCAGCGCGAGCGTGAGCCGCTGCTCGCCGCAGCCTTCGCAGATGAGCAAGCCCGTCATTCCCATCCAGCCTGGCTCATCGGGCGCCTGCGGCGCGACTGGCCACAGGCCTGGCCCGCCATCCTTGCGGCTGCGCAGGAGCTCCCGCCGCTCTGGTTGCGGGTGAACCAGTCACGTCTCGGGCCGGAGGCCTGCCGGGCTGGCCTGGAGGAGGCCAGCATCGCTGCGGTGGCAGGAGCGGTGCCGGGCGCGCTGCGCCTGCTGAGCGCCTTGCCCGTGACGGCGATCAGCGGTTTTGCTGCCGGTGAAGTCAGCGTACAGGACGCCGCCTCGCAACTCGCTGCTCCCCTGCTCGATGTACAGCCTGGCATGCGGGTGCTCGACGCCTGTGCGGCGCCGGGTGGCAAGACCTGCCATCTGCTCGAGCAGACGGGAGGCCGCCTCGACCTGCTCGCACTGGACGTGGACGCCGCCCGCCTTGGGCGTGTGCAGGAAAATCTCTCACGCCTTGGCTTGCCGGCGACGACCCGGGTGGCGGATGCCACGGTACCTGCCAGCTGGTGGGATGGGCGGCCGTTCGACCGCATCCTTCTCGATGCACCCTGTTCAGGAACGGGTGTGATCCGCCGGCATCCTGACATCAAGTGGTTGCGCCGGGAGCGCGACATCGAGCCCCTGGCGCGCCGGCAACTCGCCCTGCTGCGGGCGTTGTGGCCCTTGCTGCGGCCCGGGGGGAAGTTGCTGTACGTGACTTGCTCGATCCTGCACGAGGAGAACGATGCGGTCGTGCGCCGCTTCCTGGCGGATTGCGATGAGGCCCTGCTTGCCGCGCCGTCACCGGCTGCATTGCCGGACTGGCTGCATGCGGTGGATGGCGCCGGCTGGCAGGCCTTGCCGGGTGATGCCGATACCGATGGTCTTTACTATGCTTTAATGCAGCGCCAGCCGGGCTGAGTGTCGCGGATGGGCTGCCCTGCAACCGGACGCCAAGATCCTCTTATGAAGCTGAAGTTTCCCGCGTTTCAGGCCATGACCGGTGGCGCTGCCATAGTGCTTGCCGCCGTCCTGCTCATGGCGCCGGCAGCCCCTGCGCTGGCCTGGGACATCGACGTGCGTACTGCCAGCATGGGCCTGAGCGACGGAGCCTGGCGGCTGGCGGCGCGCATCGACTACCGCCTCACCTCCAAGGCGCTGGATGCCCTCGACAACGGTGTGACCCTGACCTTCCGCGTGGAGATTGCGGCAGCCCGCGTGCGCCGCTGGTGGTTGAATGAGGAGCTGCTCTCGCTGCACCATGACTGGCAGCTGAGCTACGAGCCGCTGACGAAACGCTACATCGTCACCAACCCCGACGACCACGAGCCGACGTCCCACGGCACCTTGTTCGGTGCGCTCAACGCCCTCGGGCGGATCCAGGGGCTGGCAGTCGCCGAGCCCGGGGTGCTCGTCTCCGGGGAGAGCTATGCCGTTGCGGTGCGCGCCATCCTCGACCAGAAAACACTGCCAGGCCCGCTGCAGGTGCTTGCGTTCTGGGACAGCGGCTTCAGCCTGGAGAGCGACTGGTACGAATGGACGATGACGCCGTAAGACCACGGCCACCGGGCTGGATGCTGGCGATCGCCCTGGTCGCCGGGCTGACCGGCCTCGCGCTTCTCACCCAGACCGTCCAGAACTCCGATCTCTTCGGCCCCTGGCACGACAAGATCCTGCTTGGCAATGCGGTGGGTGCCCTGGTGGTGCTGGCCGTGCTCATCGCCAACCTGGTGCGGCTCCTGCACGAGCGGCGCGCCAATGTTCCCGGCTCGGCACTCAAGCTGCGCCTGGTGGGCGCTTTTGCCGCGGTGGCGGCGGCGCCGGTGCTGGTCGTGTTCGTGCTGTCGGTGAATTTTCTCCACCGCGGCATCGAGACCTGGGCAGACCAGCGCGTCGCCCGGGGCCTGGAGCGTGCCCTGCAGCTGTCCCGCAGTGCACTGGATGCGGAGCTGCGCCTCGGCCTGGAGCGCACGCAGGACGCCGCACAACAGCTCGCCAGGCTGGCGCCCGCGGAGATGGTCGAAGCGCTGGCGCGGCTGCGGCGCGAGGCTGGTGCCAGCGAGATGAGTGTGTTTGCCCGCAATTACCGCATCATCGCCACCAGCAGTGATGGCCAGCCGGGCGCCATGCCGGAGTTGCCGAGCGAAGACGTCCTGCTGCAACTGCCGCGTGATGGGCATTACGTTGCCGCCGAGCCGATCGCAGGTGACCGGCTGCGTGTGCGCGTCGCGGTCGTGCTGTATGCCGGCGGCGGGGCGGCCGGCGAGCCGCTCACCCTGCAGGCACTGTTCCCCGTCAGCGAACAGCTGGGTGCACTGGCCGAGTCCGTGCAAAAGACCTACAGCCGTTACGGCGAGATGGTGTTCCTGCGCGAGCCGCTGGAGTCGAGTTTCACGCTGGCGCTGTCCGTTGCCCTGCTGCTCGCCCTGTTTGCCGCCTTTTACGGTGCCTTCGTGTTTTCACGCCGGCTGGTGGCGCCCGTGCGCGCCCTGGTGGCGGGCACCCGTGCAGTGGCGGCAGGCCAGCTGCACATGCGCCTGCCCGTCACCCGCCGGGATGACATAGGCGCGCTGGTCGAGTCGTTCAACGAAATGACCGCCCGGCTTGCGGCGGCCAGCGAACAGGCGCAGCGCAACGCCGCCGAGATCGAGCGTTCACGGCGCAGTCTCGCCACCGTGCTGGCGCGGCTCACCAGCGGCGTCATCGCGGTGGATGGCGCAAACCACCTGCAGATTGCCAACGAGGCCGCCGGGTTCATCCTGCAGACCGATCTGCAGGCGCTGGCCGGGGAGGCTCTGGCGGAAATTGGCGGACTTGACCCGGCACTCGGCCGGTTCTTCGAGACCTGCACCCACCGCAGCCGGGAATCACCCGAGGGTTGGCGCGAAGAAATCAGCCTGGCGGACGGGAATGCCGGTCGCCGGGTGCTGATGTGCTCGGCGGCCTCCCTGCCCGGCGATGGCGACACCGCTCCCGGCTACGTGCTGGTATTCGAGGACATTACCGCCATGTTGCAGGCGCAGCGCGAGGCAGCCTGGGGTGAGGTCGCGCGCCGCCTGGCGCACGAGATCAAGAACCCGCTGACGCCGATCCAGCTCTCGGCCGAACGCATCCGCCGGCGCTACCTGGCGAACCCGCCGGAATCCGATATGGCGCTGCTCGATCGCGCCACCCACACCATCGTGCAGCAGGTCGAAGCCATGCGCGACATGGTCAACGCCTTCAGTGAGTACGCCCGCGTCCCGGAAGTCAATTTCGCACCTCTCGATCTCAACGGGCTGGTGTGCGAGGTCACGGAGCTCTACTACGGCTCCCAGCAGCTCGCCTTGCAGCTGGATCTGGATCCGGCTGCTGCCAGCATCGAGGCAGATGCAGTGCGGCTGCGCCAGCTCCTGCACAACCTGATCCGCAATGCGGCTGAGGCACTGGAGGGCCAGGCTGGCGGTGTCATTACCATCACCACCCGGCAGATCGGCACGGACACCGCCCGGGTTGTCGAGATCCTGGTGCAGGACAATGGGCCGGGCATCGACCCGCAACTGCTCGGGCGCATTTTCGATCCCTACGTCAGCAGCCGTACGCGCGGCACGGGCCTCGGCCTTGCCATCGTGCGGCGCCTGGTGGAAGAGCATGGCGGCGAGGTTGGTGCCGAGAACATGGCAGGCGGCGGTGCCTGTATCCGGGTTACGCTACCCGTCACCCAGCGCGGCCGTGATGCCCAGGCGGACCACGGGCGGCGGCGCGCCGGGGACCGGAGGTAGGTTCAATGCGATCAGCGCATATTCTGGTGGTGGATGACGAGGCGGACATCCGCAACACCATCAAGGAGATCCTTGCCGACGAGGGCTATGACGTGACCACGGCAGCCAACGCTGTCGAGGCACGAGCGGCGATCAGCGGGCGAGTGCCGGGCCTCATCCTGCTCGATATCTGGATGCCGGATACCGACGGCATCACCCTGCGCGCGAGTGGCAGCAGGAGAGCCGCATCAGCTGCCCGGTGGTGATCCTCTCCGGCCACGGCACCATCGAGACTGCCGTGGAGGCCACCCGGCTCGGTGCCGCCGATTTCGTCGAGAAGCCGTTGTCCCTGAACAAGCTCCTGCGCACGGTGGAGAAAGCCTTGCGTGGCGTACGTCCGGCCGGGCGTGGCGCCCTGTCCAGTGACGGCAAGATGCCGCCGCTGTTCGTCGCACTGGCCCGCAGCCGCCGCGTCCGCGACCTGCGCGAACGGGCAGAACGTCTGGCGCCACACGCCGCGCCGCTGCTCATCGTCGGTGAGACCGGCACCGGCCGGGACTCGCTGGCTGTATTCATTCACCAGGCGGGCCAGCGCCGTGATGCCCCCTTCATCCGCGTGCCTGGTGCGAGCCTGCTCGCGGCGAACGCTGCGCAACTGCTGCTGGGCACTGAAACGGCTGCCGGCGTGGAACACGGGCTGCTTGAACAGGCGGGCACCGGGACGCTGTTCATCAGCAACATCGAGGATGCAAGCACAGCCGCACAATCACTGCTTGCCGGCGTGCTGGAGGCCAGGGGCTACGCGCGCTTCGGGCAGGTTGCACAGCATCCACTGACAGCCCGTGTCATCGCGTCAGCCCGTCCGCGAACGCTGGTCGACCCGGTGACTGCCGGTGTGCGGCCGGATCTCGTGGAGCAACTCGGCAGCTTGCGCATCGACCTGCCGCCGCTGCGTGAATATGCGGAGGACATTTCCGAGCTGCTGCGCTATACGGCGGAAGATCTTGCCGATCGCGAGCAGTTGCCGTTCCGGCGGTTCAGCTTCGCGGCGCAGAACCGGCTGCGCAACTATCCCTGGCCCGGCAACCTGCGTGAGCTCAACAGCCTGGTGCGCCGGCTGCTGGCAGCCGCTGGTCCCGAGGAAGTATCGCTCGAGGAAGTGGAACGCGAACTGCGGCCGTCACCCGGCGTCCAGGAACCGCTGGTCAAGCAGGACCTGCTGGCGCTGCCACTGCGGGAGGCCCGTGAACAGTTCGAGCGTGCCTACCTGACCGAGCAGCTCGCCTTGTGCGGTGGCAAGGTGGGCCAGCTCGCCAAGCGTGTGGGGATGGAGCGCACGCACCTGTATCGCAAGCTGCGCTCGCTCGGCATCGATTTTCGCGGGATGCTGAGCGAGGAGTGAGTGGCCGGGAGGACGCACGGCCGTTGTCCGGCGGGCTGCGCATCCGGGCCTGCCCCGCAAAAAATCCCCGGGTTGCGGCGGCTGTCTGCTAAGGTTGTACGGCTGCCCATGTGTCATGGCTGCGTGCCGGGGCGCAATGATCCGGGAGGGCAAATAAAGGGGGAGTACGTATGCTGACAAGTCGTTTTGCGATCACTGTCCTGCTTGCCGCAGTTGCCACCCTTCTCACCGCACAGGCGTCGTGGGCGATGCCGGCGTTTGCACGCCAGTACAACGTCACCTGTGCGCTGTGCCACAGCGCGTTCCCGCGACTCAACGAGTATGGCGAATTGTTCGCCGCCAACAATTTCCGCATGCCGAACTGGCGCGACACGACCATGGATGTCGGTGATTCCCGGCTCGCCCTGCCCAAGTCGTTCCCGATAGCGGTCCGGGCGCAAGCCTTCGTCCAGGCTCGTGACGGCAAGGATATCGATCCCGCGACGGGACCAACCGGCAAGTCCGCCCACTCCGATTTCCAGGCGCCGTACATGATCAAGCTGCTCTCGAGCGCGCCGCTCTCGGAGCATGTTTCCTATTATTTCTACGGCATGTTCGCGGAGAAGGGCCGCAACGGCGAGAGCATCATCGAGGATGCGTGGTTCAGCCATGACGACGTTTTCGGGACCGGTGTAGGCGCCACGCTGGGCCAGTTCCAGATTTCCGACCTGATGTTTCCGCGTGAAGTGCGCCTGACCTTCCAGGACTACTACGTTTACCGGGCGGCGGGCGTCACGTACGACCGTGGGCTCATCCTCGAACGCGACCTGGGCCCGGTCGGCATTGGTCTTGGTATCGTCAATGGCAGCGGGATCGAGCAGAATTTTTCGATCAACAGCCCGGGCTACAAGCGTCCTGACCGCATGTTCGACAACGACTCGTCGAAAACCACGTTCGGACGTATCGGCGTCGATGCAGGTCCGGTGAATATCGGCCTCTTTGGCTTGGCCGGCAAGCAGCGCAGCGCCGCAGGCTTTGCAGGCATGGATGCGGGAACACGCGACAGCGACAAGCGGATCGTTGGCCTGGATCTTTCCGGCGGCATTGGTGCCAGCACGCACTGGTACGCCCAGGGTATGTGGAGCACCTGGAAGAACTTCCTCGATGTTACGCCGGACAAGGACTACCGGTGGTTCGGTGCCTTCGTGGGAGTCGACTTCATACCCAACGACCGCTGGGCCTATTCCCTGCTCTACAACTACGCCGACGCCCACGATTTCTCGGGCACGGAGACCGTCTACGAGGGTATCGACATCAATTCGGTGTCATTCACCGTATCGAATTACCTGATGCGCAACCTCAAGCTCGTCTTCGAGGTCAACGCCGACCTGCTGAAGAAAAAGGCGGGTGGCCCGCCGTACGTCGGCCACCAGACCCGCGAGAACTACGTGTTGCTCGGGCTTGATACCGCCTTCTGAGGTCCGGCATCGTCTGTATGAGAGGCCGGCACCCGGCATGCGCCGCCAGGTGCCGCGCCCGGCTTGACGAGTGGGCGCAGGGATTGGCGAATCGTCGGGCTCAAGCCGTGGGCGGTGCCGGCTCCAGGTAGTGCCTGAACCCGGGTGGCAGGCCGGTCAGGTCCACCCGGTCGAGTCCTGCCGGACAGGGTGCCGAGCTGTACGTGTTCCAGAACACCACCCGCCTGCCGGCGAGGCGCCCGCTGCGGGCGTCGGCGACGAGGCCTGCGAAGGCCTTCGCGGTGTACGTGATCTCCAGGTCGATACCCTGTGTCTGCATGATCCCGATTGCCGCCACGGCTTCAGCAGTCGGTTCCGCATAGCCGGGGCCGTAGAATTCGGGACGCAGTTCCAGGTTGACCATTGGTCCGGTGAAGAGCGGGAATGACGCGTCGCGGACGTGAACCTCCCGGTTGACCTCCACCAGCTGGGTCGTAACGTGCGCAATTTCATTGGCACGGGAGCCAACCGCACGCGGTGCAACGATGCGGGTGGGCAGGCCAGCTGCGCGCAGACCCAGTGCGAGGCCGATCGCCGTGCCGAGGGTGCCGCCACAAACGTAGAGGAAATCAGGCGGTGGTTCGCCGGACTGGTCGATCTGGCGCTCGAGTTCAAACGCGGCAGCGATGAAACCGATGGCTCCACGCCAGTTTGAGCCGCCCCAGGGGAGCTCGCAGACCCGGTCCGCCCCGCCGTGATACGTGTCACGGATGCGTTCGGCCACCTGTCGCGCGTGGGCGAAGCTGTCTGCCGCATGGATTCTGGTGTCGAGCTGCAGCAGGTGGCGCAGCTTACGCGCCACGGCGGGTGAGGGCGGCTGGTCGATCAGCACGACCTGGGGCAACAGGCCCAGGCGTGCAGCGAACACACTGGTGGCGAGGGCGTGATTGGACCCCACCGAGCCAAACGTCACCACGGTTTCGCAGCCGGTGGCAAGCGCATCAGCCAGCAGAAATTCGAGTTTGCGCAGCTTGTTGCCGCCGTATGCCGGCGAGCTGAGATCGTCACGTTTCACGGCGAGCGTGCCGACCCCCAGCCGGGTGGCAAGCGCCGGCAGATCCTGCAGCGGTGTCGGCAGTTCACCCAGCGACAGCCAGGGCAGCGTTCCGGCGAGCGTCGGAAAGCGCAGCGCGAGCGGGTTGCCGCTCAAGGTTCCGCGGCCCCGCAGGTGGGCGGGGGTGTGGCCGGGCG
>CAZQGA010000056.1:0-9983 GCA_964592735.1 uncultured Chromatiaceae bacterium
AGGCCCACGCGCTGATCCAGCACATCCAGCGCGGCTGGGGCTACCTGCGCGGCGAACTCGGCGAATTCGTGCAACTGGTGCCCGCACAGCAGCAGGTCGGTGAGGTCTGGTACCGCGGCACGGCAGACTCCCTCTTCCAGAACCTCGACATCATCGAAGCCTACCATCCCGACCTGGTGCTCGTGCTCGCCGGCGACCACGTCTACAAGATGGACTACGGCCCGATGATCGCCTACCACGTGCAGAAGGATGCCGACATCACCGTCGGCGTGGTGCAGGTGCCGCTCGGCCAGGCCAGCCAGTTCGGCGTGATGACGGTCAACGAGGTGCAGCGCGTCGTGCGCTTCAGCGAGAAGCCGGCACGGCCCGAGCCCATGCCCGGACGCAGCGATCTCGCCCTGGTCTCCATGGGCATCTACGTGTTCAACCGCGAATTCCTGCAGGAGCGCCTGCTGGCCGATGCCAGCGATCCGGCCTCCGCGCACGACTTCGGCAAGAACATCATTCCAGGCGCCATCGACAACAGCCGGGTGTATGCCTACCCGTTCCAGGACGTGAAGACAGCCGCCCAGGCCTACTGGCGCGACGTCGGCACGGTGGATGCTTTCTATGAAGCCAACATGGAACTCGTGTACGTCACCCCGGAGCTGAACCTCTACGACGAGGACTGGCCCATCTGGACCTACCAGGAACACGTACCGGGTGCCAAATTCATCCTCGACGAGGAAGGCCGGCGCGGCCAGGCCATCAACTCCATGGTGTCCGGTGGCTGCATCGTCTCGGGGGCGACCGTGCGGGAATCGCTGCTGTTCGTGAACAGCCACGTACAGGAACGCTCCAGCGTATTCCGCTCCGTGCTGCTGCCGAACGTGCGTGTCGGCCGGGATTGCCACATCCGCCGCGCGATCCTCGACCAGGGCTGCGTGATCCCCGACGGCACACACATCGGCGAGGATCCGGTGGCGGACGCCGCCCGCTTCCACGTCACCGAACGCGGCGTCGTGCTCGTGACGCCGGAGATGCTCGAGGACAGCGAGCCCGGCAGTCGTCCTGGCGGCCTGCGTGCCGCCATGGAATCGTCGGGCAACGCCTGAGCCCGCCCGATCCATGACTCCGTTGCTGGACCGGCGCCGTGCCGGCGTACTGCTCCACCCGACATCGCTCCCCGGGCCCGGGACGCACGGGGCTATCGGTGCCGACGCACGCCGCTTCGTCGACCTGCTCTCCGCAGCCGGGTTCAGCGTCTGGCAAACGCTGCCGCTCGGACCGGTGGATCAAAGCCTCTCGCCGTACCAGCTGAAGTCCGCGCAGGCCGGCAGCACGACTTTGCTGGATGCGGCTGACCTGGTCCGCTGCGGCTGGTTGCCCGAGGCACAGGCCGATGCGGATGAGGTTACCCGGCTGCAGGCCTGCTACGCGCACTTCCGCAGCCATGCCAGCACGGACGAACGTGGCGCCTTCGACCGGTTCGTGCAGGAGCAGCGTGCCTGGCTGCTGCCCTATTCGCTGTTTGAACACCACCGCCGCAACTTCAACGGACAGCCCTGGTGGGAATGGCCGGCAGCCATCCGCCAGCGCGACCCGGCGACCATGACAACCACGCTGGCCCAGGGCCGCGACAGCCTGCGCAGCATCGCCTTCGAACAATACCTGTTCGACCACCAGTGGCAGGCGTTGCGCAGTTACGCCCATGCACACGGCGTGCAGATCTTTGGCGACCTGCCCTTCTACCTCGACCTCGACAGCGTCGACGTCTGGTGGCACCGCCGGCTCTTCCGCGTCGATGCCGACGGCCAGCCCGCCGCCGTGGCTGGCGTGCCGCCGGACTACTTCAACGCCGACGGGCAACTCTGGGGCAACCCGCTCTATGACTGGGAGGCGATGCGTGCCGATGGCTTTCGCTGGTGGCAGGAACGCATCCGGGGCCAGTTGCACCGCTTCGACCTGCTGCGGATCGATCACTTCCGCGCGCTGGAGTCGTACTGGGAGGTGCCAGCCGGCGCTGCCACCGCCCGCGAAGGCCGCTGGCAGCCGGCACCCGGCGCCGAACTGCTGCGGAAACTGGCAGACAGACTCGGCAGCATGCCGCTGGTGGCCGAGGATCTCGGCACCATCACGCCCGCGGTGCGGGCACTGCGCGATGAGTTTTCCCTGCCGCGCATGCTCGTGCTGCAGTTTGCCTTTGATGGCTCACCCCAAAACCCGTACCTGCCCGCCAACCATGTCAGGAACGCCGTCGTCTACACCGGCACCCACGACAATGACACGAGCATGGGGTGGTACACGGATCTCGATGCCGGTACACGCGCCCGCGTCGATACCTGTCTCGCCAGCACGCCGGGCGACATGCCGGGCGCGCTGATCCGCGCCGCCTACGCCTCGCCCGCCCAGCTCGCAGTGCTGCCGATGCAGGATCTCCTGGCGCTGGGCAGTGAAGCGCGCATGAACCGCCCCGGAACGGCCACAGGCAACTGGGGCTGGCGCTTCAGCTGGGAACAGATCGACGCCGGGCTTGCCGAACGGTGCCGGCGCCTGGCCGTGCTCTCAGGCCGGACCTAAAACCGCGCCTGGAAGCGGCCGGTCGCCGCACCGCCATCGACCAGGCGGGCAAACAGCGCTTCGTACTGCGGGCCCTGGTGTACCCAGGAATAATCCTGGTGCATGCCGTTCCCGACGACACGGGCCCAGTTCGCCGGCACCGCATGCCAGTCAAGCGCCGTACCAATGCCCCAGGCAAGGCCACCGACGTCAGCATCGAGAAAGACACTGCCCGTGCCGGTGCCGCTCGCCGGATCGAAGTGCACCACGGTGTCGGCAAGTCCGCCGGTCTGGCGCACCACCGGCACCGCACCGTAGCGCATGGCATACATCTGCGTGAGGCCGCAGGGTTCGTACAGCGAAGGCACCAGGAAAAGATCGCTGCCTGCATACATCAGGTGGGCAAGGCGCTCGTCCTGGGCATCGACGAAGGCCACGCGACCCGGGAAACGCTGCGCCAGCGCACGCAAGGCCGCGGCATAGCGTGGCTCGCCGCTGCCGAGGAAGGCACAGGCGAAACGACGGTTTGCCAGCAACTCCGGCAGGGCATGCACGACGATATCGATACCCTTCTGCTCTGCGAGCCGCGAAACCATGCCTGCCAGCGGGACACCGTCCTCGAGATGCAGGCCGATTTCCGCCGCCAGGGCCGCACGACAGGCCTGCTTGCCGGCCAGGTTCGTCGCCGAGTAGCGCGCCGGCAGCAAGGCATCGGTGGCCGGGTCCCAGAGCGCGTAATCCACGCCATTGAGGATCCCCGCCAGCCGGTGCCGCCGTTGCCGCAGCAGGCCGTCGAGCCCCATGCCGTACGCCGGTGTCTGGATTTCGCGGGCGTGGGTCGGGCTCACCGTGGTGATCACATCCGCATGGACGATGCCGGCACGCAGAAAATTGATGCCTGCAGATGGTGGTTCTCCCGCGGGGAACAGCGGGGCAAGCGCGGCCTCGCCGGCGCGTTCGAGTACGGTCGCGCTGAACGCACCCTGGTAGCCGATATTGTGGATCGTCAATGCCGCGTAACTCTGCCGGAAGGCACGCTCGTCGCGGAACGGACCCTTGAGCATCACGGCCGCCGGTGCAGCGTGCCAGTCGTGGCAGTGCACGATGTCAGGATGAAAACCCGCCGTGCCCGCCAGTTCCATGGCCGCGCGGGACAGCAGCAGGAAGCGCAGGGCCTCGGCCTCGCCGGTGGCGTAGACACCGGCGCCAAACTGCCCGGGCGCATCGACCACGAAGATTTCCGGTGCCGGGCCATCGCCGCTGACCTGCGCAAGGCGGTGAACCGCGTAGCTCGATGCCGGTGCACCCGGCACCGGGCGCGGCCCGAGCGCGGCATGGGCCTCGATGGCAAAGCCGCGGCTGCGCATCCCGCCATAGCAGGGCATCACCACCAGCACTTCGTGCCCCTGGCGGGCGAGCCAGTTGCAAAGCCCGGCGGTCACATCACCCAGGCCACCCACCTTAGCCAGCGGCGCGTACTCGGCGCACACGGTCAGAATGCGCATGGCAGTTCCATCACTCCAGTTGACCGCGGGCAGCGGGGCGAAAGCGAAGCCGGGCGCAAGCCAAGCCCGGGATCACGCCTGCGGCAGGCACAATCAGGCGTTGCGGATCGAGAGCACCGGACAGCTGGCATGGCGCAGCACCGCTTCCGTCGTGCTGCCGAGGAGCACATGCTTCACGCCGCTGTAGCCATGCGTCGTCATGATGATGAGCGCCGCGTTGTTTTCCTTTGCGTAGCGGACGAGCTCCTCCGCGGGCCGGCCCACCAGCACCCGGGTGGTGATGCCACCTGCCGCTTTCAGATGGGTGCTGGCGAAAGCATCCATGCGCTTGCCGGCGCTGCGTGACAGTTCCTCGACAGAGGGAATCGGCACCGGCCCCATGTCCAGCGTAGCGTAGATGTGCGGCTCCTCGACGACATAAACGCAGTGGATCTCCGCCTGCAACTGCTCAGCCATGCGCCTGGCCCACGGCAGTGCAGCCAGGGATGCCTCCGAAAAATCCGTCGGAAAAACGATGACGTTCCTGCCAGCCATGGTTGTGCTCCCCGTTCGATCATGCGATACGCCGGCGCAAGCCCCGCAGCAAGCAAAGGCCAGACCGCTCCCGGCCAGTATAGTGACTGGTCATGGAGGCTTGAAAGGTTTTTGCCCGAGGTCCGCAACCGCGGCGACGCGGTCTAGAAGGTTGCGAGGGACCGCTGACCGCTGCGCTGCCGGGTGATACCGCCCGGCCCGTATTCAGTGCTGGCGACAGGCTCACCGCGCAGCAGGCGCAGCGCACCATCGACATGGCGACGCTGGCCGCGGATGAGGTGGCCGTTGGTATCGTTCAGGGCGCGACACTGCTGCGTCAGTGCCAGCACCTGCCGCCAGCGCTGGGCAATGCCACCGTCCTTGCTGAAGCTGCGGCTGGGGTGGCCAAGGCGACCAGTGCGGCCAGCGCGGTCACTCATGCCAAAGCGCTCGAGCAACGCCTGGCGGCGCTGATCAACGGCGTCGGCGGCGGTGAGGGAATCAGCTTTGCTGCTCACGGCCTTCAGCAGCGCCTCGGCATCGCGTGCGCTGAGGGCCTGGCGCTCGGCTTCGAGCGAAGAAAGCACCGCCTGCATGGCATCGATCTGCTCGTCGAGCAGGCGGGCGAGATCGCGGTCGGGCAGGGAATCTGCGGGCATGTCCATGGCCTGCGCTGGAACCCGGCTCAGCCGAGCACCTTGTCCATCTGCATGAGCTTCGTGGCGATTCGTGCCGCATCCGGCCGATACTCACCGGACTCCAGGCGATCGCGCAGCACCTTGACGCGGGCCTCGTCTACCTCGGGCATGCCGGCGAGCCGGGCCTCGATGGCCTTGAGGCGGGCAGCGGTACCCGTGAGCTCGACGGCATCGGCAGCCCCACCCGCGCGCGGACCCGGCGGGGCATCGGCCCCGGCCTGTGGACGTTTGACGGCCTGCGCCCGGGTCGAGCCAATATCGGGCCCTGCCCTGCCGTAGCCGTTGATCTGGTCAGCCATATCCTGTTCCTCGACCCGATGCCCTGTCTCAACAGACCTATCGGCAGCCGGGCCAAACTTCTTTAGCAACCCCGCTCAGGGGACACGAATTTCAACTGTTTTTTCATTTAAAACAACAGCCTGAATGATTTTTTTCGAGGAGGCATTCTGCACCTCGATTACTTGACCTAATGCACCGTCACCCCGCGCCAGGCCCGGCGCCTGCACCATCAGTGCCCCGGTACGGGCCTGCAGGGTGACCGGTTGGCCGCGGCGAATCAGCAAGGGCGCTTCCAGCAACGCAGGAGACAAGGCGGCCCCGGCGGGAACCGCGCGTCGCAGCACCTGCCCGGACGCCGCCTCAATGCGGGTCAGGTAACCGCCTGCAACGGCTGCCAGATCACGCTCCGCCAAAATCACGTCGTCAGGCGTCAATGTTTTGCCGCGCTCGAGCGGCAATGCCGTGACGACCACCACCCGCCGCACGCTGACCCTCACCGGCACGAACAGCCGCCAGGGCCGCATGCCGGTACAACTCACTTCAGCGGTAAGACGGGCGCTGTCCTGGCTGCGTGCGGGCACGGTGGCGGCCAGGGGCACGTCGCAGGCGGGCAGCAGCAGTCGCGAATCGAGCGCCTCCGCTTCAGCCCTGACCTGGCCCGGCGTATCGGCCAGCCGCGTGCGCACAGCTTCCTCGGCAGCGGCACGGATGCGGGTAGCCGCCTCGAACCGGGACGCTTCACCGGCCTGCAGCGGCGCGGCGCCACCGCAGAACACGAGGGTGAGCAGTGCGGCAGAGATGGCTCTGGCGTGGCATGGATAGAAGAGGATTCGCTTCATGTCCGGAAGTTAAGCAAGAAGCGTGCCTGTCCTGGGGCCGGCCGTGGGACAATAGCGCCCCACGCCGGGAGGCAGGTGCTTGCCGCAGATGCAAGGGACTGCCGCTGGCAGGGCCGGAACTTGCCGGCACCCCCTGTGGGCTGTCGTTGGCACCCATCCAGGCCCAGAGTGGCACGATGTTTGCATTTCCTCCGGCAGGACAGACCGCATCGGGAGAGCCCCATGCCCATCGACATCAACCAGGCCTTCGCGCCCCACGAGCGGGTAATGACGCTGGCGAGCCGCCGCATCGAGCTGCTGGCGGCCAACGTGGCCAATGCCGATACGCCCAATTACAAGGCGCGTGATATCGACTTCAAGGCGGCACTGGCCAGCGCTGGTACCGGCCATGGCGTCAGTCTCGCCGCCACGCGCACCGGCCATATACAAGGTGCCGACGCCACTGGCCAGCCAGCCGCACTCTATCGCGTTCCCGAACAGCCGAGCCTCGACGGCAACACCGTCGACGCGCAGAAGGAAAGCGCAGCCATCGCCGAAACGGCCACGCGCTACCAGGCTTCGATTTCCTTCCTCGACATGCGCATCCGCGGCCTGCGCATGGCCATCACCGGAGGTCGCTGACCATGGGATTGCTCAACATTTTCGATATCGCCGGCTCAGCCATGAGCGCGCAGTCAGCCCGCCTGAACGCCACTGCCAGCAACCTCGCCAATGCCAACAGCGCGGCGGGCCGGCCGGAAGACGCCTACCGCGCACGCCAGCCGGTGTTCCAGACCGTGCTGCAGGACCAGGGCGGCGATCCCGCCTCCGCATCGGTGCGCGTCGCCGGCGTGCTGGAGAGCCAGGCGCCACCGCCGCGGGTCTACCAGCCTGGTCATCCCCAGGCCGATGCCGAGGGCTACGTCTACATGTCCAACGTCAACGTCGTCGACGAGATGGTCAACATGATCTCGGCCTCACGTTCATACCAGAACAGCATCGAGGTGCTCAACACCTCGAAGGAACTCTTCCTGCGCACGCTCTCGCTGGGTTCATGAGCCCCGAGGAGACCTGAACCATGACCATGATCACGACAAACAATCCCGCGGGGTCGCTGTTGAACGGCCTCGACTCCTCTTATCAGCTGCCGCAAAAGACCGCCAAGGGCAGCACGCAACTCGGCCAGGAGCAGTTCCTGAAGCTGATGATCCAGCAGTTCAAGAACCAGGATCCGCTCAAGCCGCAGGACCCCTCGGAGTTCCTCACCCAGCTCGCACAGGTGTCGAGCGTCGCCGGCATCAGTGAGATGAACCGCTCCATGCAGACCCTGGCGGATGCGACGTACGCTGCACAGGCGCTGCAGGCGTCAACCATCGTCGGGCGCGAGGTGCTGGTTCCGGCCAGTACGGGCGCCTGGTCACCAGGCCAGTCGCTGCGTGGTGAGGTGACCCTGCCAGCAGCCACGGCAACCGGCGTAGTCAGCATCCTCGACAGCGCCGGCACGCTGGTGCGCCAGATCCCGCTCGGCAATCGTGCAGGCGGCCAGGCCGGCTTCGAGTGGGACGGCCTCGGCAGCAATGGCCAGGCCGTGGCGCCTGGCCATTACCGCATCACCGCCAGCTATCGCAACGGCGACCAGCACACGGCCCTCGATACCTGGCTCACCAAGCAGGTGTCGAGCGTCTCGCTCGGCGGCGACGGCCAGCGCACCACGCTCACCACCGGCGATGGCCAGCAGATCGGCCTCGGCGAAGTCAAGGCCATTTACTGAATTCCGCATCCACCCAGATTCATCTGACGTTTTCACCCAAGGAGCCCGAACATGTCATTCCAGATCGCGCTGAGCGGCCTGAACGCCGCCTCCACCGACCTGCAAGTCGTCTCCAACAACATCGCCAACGCCAACACCACCGGCTTCAAGGCCTCCCGTGCGGAGTTCGCAGACGTGTACTCCGGGGGCGCCCTCAACGTCGGCAACGGCGTACGCCTCAGCGAAGTCCGCCAGGCCTTCACCCAGGGCAACGTCG
Source organism: uncultured Chromatiaceae bacterium (assembly GCA_964592735.1). Lineage (GTDB taxonomy): Bacteria > Pseudomonadota > Gammaproteobacteria > Steroidobacterales > QUBU01. The sequence continues at coordinate 8,379 of CAZQGA010000056.1, forward strand.
ACATCACCGACCGCCAGCTCGATCTCGCCATCAGCGGCAACGGCTTCTTCGTGGTGAGCGACAACGGCAGCCGGCTCTACTCCCGCGTCGGCGCTTTCGGCCTCGATGCCACGGGCTACGTGGAAAACGCGCAACGCGAGCGCCTGCAGGTCTATCCGCCACGCGGGGACGGCACCTTCAATACGGGCGCACTCGCGGATCTGCGATTTACCACCGACACCTCGCCACCACGGCCTACCGTGGCGGTCGACATGAACATCAACCTGCCGGCGGGCTCTGCCCTGCCGAGCGTCACACCATTCGACATCAGCGCTCCGGAGTCCTACAACCGCAGCACGTCGAGCATCGCCTACGATTCGCTTGGCGTGGCCCACAACACGACCTTCTATTTCATCGCCACGTCAACCGGCTGGGACGCCGCACTCAGCATTGACGGCACCCAGGTCGGCACGCCACAGGCGTTTGCCTTCAATTCCTCGGGCGTGCTGACCACACCCGCCAATGGCCAGCTCGCCTTCACCGGCCACGATCCGGGCAACGGTGCCGCGCCCATGGATCTCACGCTCGACATGAGCCGCTCCACCCAGTACGGCTCGGATTTCGTCGTCAACCAGATCAATCCGGACGGCCAGGCTGCCGGTCGCCTGCGCAGCTTCTCCGTCGATCCCACCGGCGTGGTGTTTGCCCGCTTCTCCAATGGCGAATCGACCGCCCTCGGGCAGATCGCACTGGCCAATTTTTCCAACTCAGAAGGACTGCTCAAAGTGAGTGATACCTCGTTCCAGGAAACCTTCCAGTCCGGCGTCCCGCAGCGCGGCCAGGCCGGCCTCTCGGATTTTGGCGTCATCCAGTCCGGAGCCCTCGAGTCTTCCAACGTCGACCTGACCGAACAGCTCGTGCGCATGATCACCAGCCAGCGCCTCTTCCAGGCCAACGCCCAGGTGATCTCCACGCTCGACACGGTCACGCAGACCATCATCAACATCCGCTGAGGCGGATAACGGGGCAAGGCTGCCATGGACCGCATGATCTACGTCGCCATGACCGGTGCCCGCGAGGCGATGCGGGCGCAGACGGTCGTCGCGCACAACATCGCCAACGCCACCACGACCGGCTTCCGCGAGGTGCGCCGCGCCGTGGACAGTGCCGCGGTTCCGGGCCCGGGGCTTGCCACGCGTGTCAACCCCATCTCGCTGCCTGATGCCTGGAATCCCAACGTCGGCAGCATGATGCACACGGGACGGGATCTCGACATCGCCATCCAGGGCCAGGGCTGGATCGCCGTCCAGGACGCCACAGGCGCCGAGGCCTACACGCGCGCCGGCAACCTGCGCATCAACGCGGGCGGCCTGCTGGAAACGGCGGCGGGCGAACTGGTGAAGGGCAGCGGCGGGCCGATTTCGATCCCCGCCTTCCAGCAACTCTACATCGGAAACGACGGGCAGATTTCCATCGTGCCGCAGGGGCAGTCACCGAACGCCATCGCAGTGGTCGACCGCATCCGGCTGGTCAACCCGCCGGCGCAGGAGATGATGCCGTCGGGCAACGGGCTGTTCCGCATGATCGATGGCAGCGAGGCACCGGCGGATTCCGCGGTGAACATTG
>CAZQGA010000057.1:0-9894 GCA_964592735.1 uncultured Chromatiaceae bacterium
CCTCCACGGCCGCTTCCATCGCTCCGGTGAACTGATCGTGACAGCGGCCTGGATCGAGGCCGCAGACGCTCGCCTGGCCTCAGCGGCTCTCTGATTTGCAGGCCAGTACGACCCGGGCAGCCCACGCCTGCTGCGGCAACTGGGTTGGGTCGGTCGCGGGCTCCCGCACGGGCGGCTGGAAAACACGACAACGCTCGGTGTCTGCCGCACGACGTGGGAGCGCCTGACGACGTTCAACTCCAGACCTGCGCTCCGGCCCCGCATAGCCGTGCCCGCACGAGCGGCGACGGTCCACATTCGAGCGGCGATCCGCAACCAGGCTGCGCCGGCGGCAGATCGACCGGCGCAGGAAACTCATGACACGCCAAGAGTGCATGATCAGCCAGAAATACAGCATCCCGACCAGCAGGAATGCACCCGCGAGCAGCAGGTCGGGCACGTTGAACCAGGTGCCAGCCAACCCCACCACTACGCCGGCGGCACCGAGCATAGCCATCATGGTCACCGTCTGGTTCACGCTGAAGCCAGCCAGCAGGAAAATGTGGTGCAGGTGCTCGCGATCCGGCGAGAACGGCGAACGGCCACGCACGGCCCGGCGCAACATCATGGCCACGGCGTCCATGACCGGCACCATGATGAACCACAGGGCAGCTGCCGGTTTGATGATGCGATCGGGCCCCTGGGAAAACGAGATCGCAAACCAGGTCAGCGCAAAGCCGAGGAACATGCTGCCGGCATCACCGAGGAAGATCGATGCGCGTGCCCGCCCCGGCAACCGCATGTTGAACAGGAGAAAGCCGATGACGCCGCCACCGAGCACCATGAGCAGGCCGGCATTGCCGTCCTTGCCCCACAGCAGCAGGGCCAGTCCGAAGCCCCCAAGGGCGACCAGTGTCTGGCTGCCGCTCAAGCCGTCCAGGCCATCGCACATATTCAGCGCATTGATGACACCTACTGTCGCAAAAATCGTGAACGGCAGGGCAGCAAGGCCCAGTTCCAGCCTGACGCCCGACAGGGTCATGTGACCGAGATCCGACAGCACCACATGCGCACCGTAGACCATGACCAGCGCCGCCAGCGCCTGGGCAAAAAACCGTGTCCCGGGCGAGAGTTCGATGAAATCATCCACCAGCCCGACACCGACCAGAATCAGGCCAGCCAGCACGAAACTCAGCACCTCGGGTGCGGAAATCGACAGGCCAGAGAGGTCCGGGACCAGGCAGGCAGCCAGCACACTCGCAAAAATAGCCAGCCCCCCGACCAGCGGGATCGGCCCCTGGTGGCTCTTGCGTGCATCAGGTACATCCACGAGTCCGGCGCTCATGGCCACCGGACGCAGCACGACGATCAGTCCCGCAGTCAGTGCACAGGCCATCAGGGTTGCCAGCAGGGCGCTCATGTCGGTATTCAATGATCCGGCGTCGACGATCTTGTTTTAATTCAGCCGCAAAGCCCTGTATGTGAATCGCGAGTATCGGTTAGTGTATGCTGGTTTTCTGCGATTTGGCGCACGGCCGGAGTACAGGCCTCTGAGCCAGAATATGTCGCAGGCTTGGGCTGATGCATATGCACCGGTCCGTCAGGCGGGTTCGATGGTTTCGCGCCCGCCTTAAAACCGGCTTAAGAATCCGGGGGCAGGGTGACAAGGCCCGTCAACGAGACCGGCATCGGACAAGCCTGCCGGCAGGCTGTCGCCAGGCGCCCACCGTCATGACAATCGGGAGTTCCTGCATGATTGACAAGGTGAATGGCAACCCGCTGATCCACGCGGCTGCCCTGTTCTTTTTGCTGCTGGCGGCTGCTGGTGCATCCGCTGCCGACACCCAGCCGGCCCGGGATCCATACCGGATCAATCCAGGCGACATCCTCGGCATCTCAGTCTGGAAGGAACAGGACCTGCAGACGCAGACGCTGGTGAATCCCGACGGACACTTTTCCTTTCCGCTTGCTGGCGACATCCGCGCCGAAGGCAAGACGGTGGACGAAATCCGCCAGGAGCTCACTGAGAAGCTCGGCAGGCTGATCCCGGATGTCGTCGTGACGGTCAGCACAATGAAGCTCGAGGGCAACAAGATCTATGTGCTTGGCCAGATCACCCGTGCCGGTGAATTCATCGTTACCCGCGGAGTCGATGTGATGCAGGCAATCGCCATGGCGGGTGGCACGACCCCATTCGCCAAACTGGATGACATCAGGATCCTGCGCCGCGCTGCCGACGGCGCACAGATCGCCATTCCGTTCCGGTACAGTGACGTCCAGGCGGGGCGCAAACTCGACCAGAACATCGTGCTGCGCGCCGGCGACACGATCATCGTGCCCTGACACAAGATTGTCTCCGACCATCGCAGCTGCCAACGGCAGCGGCCGTGTACCAGTAACGGGATGATTTCCCGAATGAGCAGATCCTTGAAAGTTGCGCCTGGACCGGGCATCGGGCATCTGGGCGGCTGGCTGCTGCCGGCAATCCTGATCCTTGCGCTGCTGCCGGGCCTGGCAGCAGGCCTGACCTGGGATCACGTGCCCTCAGCCTCCGCAGGTGCTGGCTACGAAACCAACCCAAGCCGGTCAGCGCAAGACGAGAAAGAGAGCTTCGTCATCACAGGCAATGCCCGCCTCAGCATCCGTGGCGAGTCCAGCACCCTGCGTGCAACCTTCCTGCCGGAACTCCAGGCAGCCAGCTATACAGACCTGGAGCGAGATGACCGGGATGACAACTACGTCAACTATTTCCTCCCGCTCAGCGTCTCCCGGTCTTGGCAGAACGCGATGGCCAGCTTCAGTGGCGGATACTCACGCGTCTCCACCCGTGACAGCGTCATAGTCCGCTTTGACCCGAACACGCCTCCCCAGCCAGGAATCGATACCGCCGACCGTCGTACCGAGTACCAAGAGCGCTGGTATTTTTCACCGTCTTTTCGCTATCGGCTCACGCCCATGGACAGCCTTGGCGTCAGCCTCCGCTACGACGACATGAAATACACCGAGGCAGAATACAGCTGGCGCAGCAACTACAAGTCGGGTTCAGCTGATCTTTCCTGGGACCACACCCTCAACCCGCGCAGCACAATAAGCTTGGGCCTCAATGCCAGCGGCTTCGAAGCGAAGCGGCCGGACAGTCCCTATGTAAGCGGGTTGCCCACGTACAAAAACGACACCGTGACCTACGGCTTCTCTGCCGGCTATCAATTTGCGCTCACCTCTGCCTCCATGGTGGGCCTGACCGCAGGCGCTTCCCGCAGCGATGTCGAAATCAAGGGCCTGCCCTGGATTTCCACACCCGCCGGTCCGATGCCCTGCCTGGATCCCGTGCAACACGTCTTCGTGCCCTGCACCCTCAAGAGCAGTGGCGATAATTTCATTGGTGAGGTTTTTTTCCGGCAGCGCACTGCCCAGACGGTCACCACGGAATTACGCCTCTCACGATCCATCCAGCCGAGTTCCGATGGTTCCCAGGTGACACTTGACCAGGCCGCCGCCTACCTGACGAAGGAATTCACACCGTTGCTTTCTGGCCGACTGGCACTGCTCTACTGGCAACAGGATGCTGTGGTTCGCCAGGCGGCCAGCGTGCTGTCAAATCATTTCAACCGGGACTACTACTCACTTGAGGCCTCGGCAACCTGGCGCCTGAACCGTAGCTGGTCGGTGATCAGTCAATACACGTACACGGACGACCAATACAACTCCACCAGCAGTCCTTATTCGGTTTCGAACCACCGTTTCTACATCTATCTCAGGTACAGCGGGCTCGGCAACCACTGATTGGTCGGCACCTCGGAACCAGACTTCCGGGTCTTGACGCATGTCACAGCCGCCTCTGCGCTGTCCTGGAGGCAACTGACCGCAATCTGTGAGGATATGCCTGGTGAGCAGCCAGCCTGCCGGAAAGGCAGGCTGGTGGGCGATGTAGGGATTGAACCTACGACCTCTCCCGTGTGAAGGGAGCGCTCTCCCGCTGAGCTAATCGCCCTTTCTGGCTTGACCCGGACCGGCCAGGCGCACTACGTCCCGCGCCGCAAGGGTCGACATAATAAGCGAACTGCATGCGCGCCGGAAGGCACCCGTTGTAATAACATATTTCGGCCGTCCGTAGCCCGCCCAAGCGAGAGTCCTGGCCCCATGTACGAAACACATTTTGGACTGACCTGCCGCCCGTTTGACCTGGCGCCTGATCCTCGCTTCATCTACATGACCGCCCAGCATGGACGGGCAGTGGCCAACATGAAATTTGCGCTGATGAACCGTGACAGTTTCGTAATTGTCACGGGCGAAATCGGCATCGGCAAAACCACCATCCTCAACACCGTGCTGGAGGATCTCGGACCGGATTTCGTCACGGCCAAGCTCACCCATACCACCCTCTCCCACATCGAACTGCTGCAGGCACTTCTGTCGGAGTTCGGGATGCCCATCTACAAGAAAAAGAAAGTCCTGCTGCTGGATACCCTGCGGGCCTTTTTCCTGAAGAAGCATGCGGAAGGCAAACACGTCGTCATCATCGTAGACGAGGCCCAGAACCTGAGCGGTCCCGCACTGGAAGAGCTGCGTCTGCTTTCCTGCATCGATACGGCTGACCGCAAGATCGTCAGCATCGTGCTCACCGGCCAGCCCAACCTCGATGACCTCCTGGACGCGCCCGGATTGACCCAGTTGCGGCAGCGGGCGCGGCTGCGGCAGCGGCTCGATGCACTTAACGAAGAGGAAACCGTCGATTACCTGCGCCACCGCCTCGCCGTCGCCGGCGGTGAACTCGATGCGATCTTCGAACCGGAAACTGTCAAGGACGTGCACCGCCTGACCCAGGGCATTCCGCGTCTCATCAACACACTCTGCGATACGGCATTGACTGCCTGCATGGTGGAAGACCTGCCGAAGGTCACCATCGAAGTCATCGATGAAGTGGTCCACGAACTGCGCTGGCAGTGGTTCGAGGAACGCCCAGGTACCCACGCGAGCACCGGATTGCACCCCCACCAAGATGGACACGACGCCAGGGGTGGGCATGCCAACCAAGTGCTGCTGATGGTTTACAAGGGCGGCCAATTTGTCGAACAGGCCCAGGCCAGCCACTTTCCCTTCGTGATTGGCCGCAGCAATGTCAATGATCTGGTGGTCATCGACAAGGAGACCAGTCGGCGTCACGCCCTGATCGACTGCATCGGCGGCATTTACGTGGTCGAGGACCTGAACAGCAAGAACGGCATCCTGGTGAACCGCAAGCGCCGGCCGCGCGCCCTGCTGCGATCAGGCGATGTCATCACCTTCGGCCAGATCGACGTCGTCTTCTACAGCGACCGCCCTGCAGTCCGGGATGCTGCCGGGCCACCACTTCCAGCCCTCATGGAAACACCCACTGGTGATACCCTGCAAACCATGGCGCTGCCAGACGGCAGCGAAGACATCGAACATACGGCGCGCCGGCGCAAGACCGGGATCCTGAAGCTGCCGTCCTGAGTACAGTGCTAGCAGCAAGGCGCAAAGGTACCCAGAGGGCCTGGGCTTGCGTTCCTCACAGGCTGTTACGACGCCGTGCCGTCCAGCCGGGCAGCTGGTGCTGTAAACCTGCTGCCTACGTCGCGTCTTCCGTATCTGCCGCTGGCTTTCTCTGCGGCTTACCGCGGTCTGTATTGTTGCCCCGGTCACCGTTGCCACGTGGACCAGCCATGCTGGTACCACGCCCCCAGACGACGATCTCGAGCGTTTGCATGAGGATGACCAGGTCAAGCAAAACACTGGTGTTCTTGATATAGAAAAGATCGTACTTCAATTTCTCGTTTGCATCCTCGATGGAGGCGCCATACGGAAAGTTGATCTGTGCCCAGCCAGCAAGCCCCGGTCGCACACAATGCCGATATGCATATAACGGCAGGTGTGCACTCAGTTTGTCGACGAATTCCGGCCGCTCCGGTCGCGGACCAACGATGCTCATCTCACCGCGAATTATATTGACCAGTTGCGGCAGTTCATCAATGCGGAATCGGCGAATCAGGGCACCAACCCGGGTGACACGCACGTCACCCTGGCGGGAAGCCCACAACGGCCCGTCCTTCTCCGCATCAAGACGCATGCTGCGGAATTTCAGGAGATCAAACTCCTGGCCACCCCGGCCAACCCGGCGCTGGCGATAAAACAAGGGTGCCTGCCAGCCCTCCTCCATGCGGATGGCCAGTGCAGCCAGCACCAGCAACGGCAGCGTCAGCACCAGCATGACGGTGCCGAAGCCGACGTCAACCGTGCGCTTCAGGATGCGAAAGCCCCAGCCACTGTGACCACTGGTGGCAAAAATCAGCCAGCCCGGGTGCAGCACGTCGAGATCAAGCCTGCCCGTTTCCTGCTCGAGAAAATCGACGATATCCCGTACAGGAATACCATGGGACCGGTATCGAAGCAGTTGCGCAGTAGGAAAGCTGCCACGGCGGTCATCGAGCGCAACAACCACCTCATCATAGCGAACCCCGTCAAGGCCTTCACCCAGCGCAAGCAGCGGGGCCATGCCGTTGCGCTCCGCAAATTTGTGCTCAGCGTCGCTGCCCGGGACAAAGCCCACGACCTCGAAGCGCCGCCGATCTGACCGCCGTCGCAACAGGCCGATCTTTGCCGCGACCCGTCCCGAACCGATCAGCAATACCCGTCGCTTGGTCGGGTTGTAATCCAACCAGCGCAACAGCATGCTGCGGACCAGGGATATCGCCAGAAAGCTGATGACCATGGCAATGCCCAAGGTCAGTCGACCGGTATTGAACTCAGGAAACAAATAGAAAAAGAGCACATGGCCAAGACCGCCAAGGCCGACGCCCACGAGTACCCGCGCAAGGTTCTCCATGGGCGTGGGGCGCTGCCGTGTGCGGTACAGGCCCATACTCGTCAGGCCGAGCACGATGCAGACCGCAAAGCTTGCGGCACGCGGATAAATCGATCCCAGTACCTCCGTAGCCTCGACCAGGCTGAAATCAAACCGAACCCAGGCAGCCGCAAACAGCGCACCGTACGCAACGACTGCATCGGTCAGCAGCAGAACGACCAAGGGCTCGGACAGGCGATGCGTCAAACGGCGGAGTGGATTCACACGAAATGACCAACGAGCCAAAGCGGCGGCCAGAGGCTCTTTGTTATCGTTAACTTGTGCCAGGCTGTTGCTTCAACCTGAACTGCCTGAATTTTCTGGTAATTTACAGATTTGCTCTCGGCTCATACTAGCGAGTCTGTCGCAGATTTCCAGACCGGGCAACTCAGCGTCTGAACCTCCGCAAGCCAGGTCCACGGCCGATGGGCACATGCTGCAGTGCGTACGGCGCCGCAGCCTTGCATCCACCCGCAGGTGACGCCGCTGCCCCGCTATCGGGCCTCCTCAGGTGCCTGTGCAGAGGTTCCCTGGCGGGGCAGGTTATCTGTGGCACGACCCACTAGACCAGAATCTCCAGCGGCTCAGGGTGACTGAGGAAGCCCCGTGGGCTGGCGCTAAAACCGTAGGCACCCGACTGAAGAACCGCCACCAGATCGCCCGGAATGGCATGGGGGAAAGCCATGCCATCAGCCAGCAGATCCAGCGGCGTGCACAAAGGCCCCACAACCGAAGCCGTCTCTTCGTCAGGCTGCTCCATGCGGTTGGCAATCACCACCGGATAGTTCTTGCGGACGACCTGGCCGAAATTGCCGCTGGCTGAGAGATGATGGTGCAATCCGCCATCGACAACCAGGAAAAGCCGCCCCCGAGATCTCTTACGGTCAATGATCCGACAGATGTAGTAACCCGCTTCCCCCACCAGATAGCGACCGAGCTCAATGATGATCCGGGTTCCCGGCAGGGACCGGCTGGCTCGTGCAGCTAACCTGCCCAAGCCGGCGCTTACCGCACCAAGGTCAACTGCCTGCTCACCCGGAAAGTACGGGATGCCAAGGCCGCCACCGATGTTGAGTTCCTTCACTGGCGCAGGCACATCAGCGACCAGCTGCTCAGCCAGCGCAAGCGCCTGGAGCTGCATCTCCGTGATGGCTTCTGCACTCAGATTCTGGGAGCCCGCGAAGATGTGGAACCCGCGAAAATCGATGCGTCCAGTATCGAGAGCTCGCAGCACCGCCGGCACATGCTCGGCATCGATGCCAAACTGGGAGGCTCCACCTCCCATCTTCATGCCGGCTGCCTTGATCTGAAAATCCGGATTGACCCGAATCGCCAGTCGTGGCCGCGGACCCCGTGCGCCGATCTCATGCAGGATGGCGATTTCCCGCTCTGACTCGACATGTACGGTGATTCCAGCTTCTGCTGCTGCCTTGAGTTCTGCTGTCGACTTGCCTGGGCCCGCGAAGCTGATGCGGTCAGGTGGCATACCGCTCGCCAGGGCGACATGCAGTTCGCCTGCCGAGGCGACATCAAAGCCGTCCATCAGGCCAGCCATGTGGGCCATCAGGGCAGGCATCGGATTAGCCTTGACCGCGTAGTACAGGTGTACGCCTACCGGAAAGGCATGTCGCATCGCATCGACCCGTGCGGCAATGGCACGGCGATCGTAGGCGTAAAACGGCGTTTGCCCGACTCGCTTGAGGATGGCGCCCACCGTTTCCCCGCCGATAAGCAATTGCCCGTCGCGTGACTGCAATCGTTCCAGCGCCGCATGACGCAACACAGAACTACTCCGCGTCACTGACCTGCTCCAGTTGCGGACGCAGGCGGCTGATAATCCCGCTGCGATCGAGCTTGCCGTTGGGGTTGCGCGGCAAATTACTCTCCCATATCACCGCTGCCGGCAGCATGAATGACGGCAGGAACCGGCGACACTGATCCAGCAGCCGGTCGGTGTCAGGCGACTGCCCGTCGAAAGCTTCCACTACGACAGCGATGCTCTGCCCGAGGCTGGCATGACTCACGCCGAAAGCAACCGCGCTGGACACCATCTGTGACGCATACAAGGCTTCTTCCACTTCGGTTGGACTCACCCGGTATCCGGAAGTCTTGATCATCTCGTCGTGACGACCGACGAAATACAGGAATCCATCAGCATCGCGCTGCACCGTGTCTCCGGACCATACCGCCAGCTCCTGCAAGGGTAATCCAGGCAGTTGCCCTGGCGCCGGCCTGAAGCGCCCAACTGTCCGCTCCGGGTCACGCCAATAGCCCTTGGCAACCAGCACACCGCGATGGACCAGTTCGCCAGGCTCATCAGGCTCACACTCGGTCCCATCCGGCCGAACGACAAGGATTTCGGCATTCGGGATCGCCTTGCCAATCGAGGTCGGCCGCTCATCGACCAGCTCTGGCGGCAGGTAGGTCGAACGGAATGCCTCGGTGAGCCCGTACATCAGGTAAAGCCGGGTGTGCGGCAGTTGCTGGCGGAGCCTCCGGATCGTCGGAACCGGCAGCTTGCCGCCTGAGTTGGTAATGTAGCGAAGTCCATCGCGCACCTCATCGGGCCATTGCAGCGCCGCCAGCTGAATCCACAGCGACGGGACACCGGCGAGACCCGTGATGCCCTCACGCTGCGCGGCACACAACACATCCCTCGGCAGCAGGTAATTCAGCAGAACGACCCGTGCCCCTACATGGAACGAGGTGGAAAGCTGGCTGAATCCGTAGTCGAAGCTGAAAGGCAGCACGGACAGCACGCTGTCACCCGGGTGGTTGCCGAGATAGCTGGCCACGCTCTTTGCACCCGCCACCATGTTGCGGTGACTCAGTACGACGCCCTTTGGCCGCCCGGTGCTGCCAGAAGTATAGAAGATCGAGGCGACGTCCTCATCGACGACGGAAGGAGCAGCCAGGGTCGGTGCGCTGGCCTGGAGTTCGGCAGACGAGACGATGCGCAGGCCTGCCGGTACAGCCGCAGGCGGATCGTCTACTGTGACGACCGTACGCAGGCCCGGACAACCAGTGAGTTCGCCAGCCAGCGTGATGAGCCT
>CAZQGA010000058.1:0-473 GCA_964592735.1 uncultured Chromatiaceae bacterium
ATGCGGAGCTGGTGGCATTGATTGAAGGGATTATTCACCATAAAGCCGACCATGTATTGCTTATGGATCTTGGTCCAGCTGACCAGGTGATACCGCGGGTGGTAAGCTTGGGGCGGAGTTTTGGTGTCATCCAAAAGCAAGCCATTGTTGTTTGATTCGTCCGCCGCCTGATGACGCGAGCGCTGGAGTGGCGCACGAAAGCCCAGATAGCGCTCGCAACGAAAAGTTCTTTTATAAACAGTATGTTTTTGCCAGAATCGCTGTTGCGCGGTCAGGTTTCTTTGCTGAAAGTTGAAGCTAAATCGAGACCTCTCGCAAACGACATCCGAAGGTCTTGGCCACTAACGTTTTTTGGAATAGGCCGTTTCCGCGGCAGCAATGCCGCGGCCTCATTGAAGCCACAATCTCACCGGGAAACAGCGTAGATGGCTGTCGTTTGCTGACTCTTGTGGTTCAGGCTTTTGCCGATGATC
>CAZQGA010000058.1:483-9878 GCA_964592735.1 uncultured Chromatiaceae bacterium
CTGTTTCGCCGGCTCCAGGGCGGGGCCTTCTTGTAGCCCACACCTCCCCGGGCAACCGGGGTTGTGGGGGTAGTTGTGGTTTTTTTAAAAAACCCCCCCCCCCCCCCCACGCACCTGCCCGCTGTATGATGCCCTCGTCAGCATCCACATCCCGAACAACAAGGCCCGGGCCGTGGTGGGTGCGATGATGGTAATGGCCGGCCTGCTGTTCGCCGCTCTCAAACTCACCTGAGTACCTGGCGCCTTGATGACCATGACCCGGATCCTCATCACCTCATACCATTCGCCCTGCGGCGAACTGCTGCTCGGCTCCTTCGGGGATGCGCTCTGTCTCTGTGACTGGCGCTACCGGCGCATGCGCACGACGGTCGATGCACGCCTCCAGCGCGGCCTTGCTGCGACGTACGCCGAAGGCCGTTCGCCGGTGACGGATGCCGCCGCCGCGCAGTTGCAAGCCTATTTTGCGGGCGAACTCACCGCCTTCGATGTACCGCTGCGGATGGTCGGCACCGGATTCCAGCAGCAGGTGTGGAACGCGCTCCTCGAGGTGCCCTATGGCACGACGTCCACCTATGCAGGGCTCGCGCAGCGGGTGGGCCAGCCCACGGCGGTGCGCGCAGTGGCGTCGGCGAACGGTGCCAATGCGCTGTCGATCATCGTGCCCTGCCACCGCATCATCGGCAGCAATGGCGAGCTGACCGGCTACGCCGGCGGGCTGCCTGCGAAGAAGAAGCTGCTGGAGCTGGAGCAGGCCGTGGGGAATCGGCGCGCTCTGGGCTAACGTTGCCGGGACTTATACTTTGCGCAGCGCGATGGCCTTCTTGATCTCGGCGATGGCTTTGGAGGGGTTGAGTCCCTTGGGGCAGGCATTCGTGCCATTCTTGATGGTGTGGCACCGATAGAGCTTGAAGGGGTCATCCAGTGCATCCAGGCGCTCACCCGTCACTTCATCGCGTGAGTCGACGATCCAGCGATAGGCCTGCAGCAGCACCGCCGGGCCGAGGAACCGATCCCCGTTCCACCAATAACTAGGGCAGGACGCGGAGCAGCAGGCGCAGAGGATGCACTCATAAAGGCCGTCGAGTTTCTTGCGGTCTGCGGGGGATTGCAGCCGTTCGCGGTCGGCCGGCGGCGGGCTCCCGGTTCTGATCCAGGGCTTGATCGAGGCGTACTGCGCATAGAAATGGGTAAGGTCGGAAACCAGATCCTTGATCACCGGCATGTGCGGCAACGGGTAGATGGCCACATCGCCAGTCGGCAGCTCGTCGAGGCTCCTGGTACAGGCGAGCGTATTCTCCCCGTCGATGTTCATCGCGCAGGAACCACACACGCCTTCGCGGCAGGAACGGCGCAGGGTCAAGGTTGAGTCGATTTCATTCTTGATCTTGAGCAGGACATCCAGAACCATTACGCAGTTGCTGGTGTCGACCTCGAAGGTGTCCATTCGCGGGTTACCGCCGATGTCAGGGTCCCAGCGGTAGATCCGGAAGCTGCGTACTTGTTCCACGCCGGACGCGGCCGGAAAATGCCGCCCCCTGGTGAGCCTGGACATCTTGGGCAACGAGAATTCAGCCATTTTTCCCTGCCTTGCGGGGATCGCCGGCTCAGCCGCGTCCACCGAGCCAGATGGCGAGGATTGCCATCACGCTGCCAAGGCCAATGAGGCTGGCACCGAAGCGCACGACGATACGCAAGCCAAGTTCCAGCGCCGGTGCATGCACATAATCCTGGACGATAACATCCAGGCCGAGCACCCCATGCCAGAAGATACAGCCGACCAGCACGATCAGCAGCATCGCGTTGAGCGGCGCGCCCATGACGACCAGCACTTCGGCATAGGACTTGCCGGCCAGTTCGATGACGAAAAACAGAAACCAGATGACGAGCGGAACCAGCGCGATGGCGGTCAGCCGCTGCAGCCACCAGTGCCGCAAACCGGTTCCGGAAGCGCCAGTGCCGATGGCCTTCTTCAGCGGCTCAAGTTGTACGACCGGCCCGGCTGACACGCTCATGCGCTGCCGACCCCGATGCGCACCATCAACAGACCCCAGATGAGAGCGCTGAGTACCACGCTGACGCCGATCACCACCCGGCCCGTCATCCAGTAGACCGGGGCGTAGCGGCGATCACGGGCCGCCGGGCCGAAATTGCGCGCGGTATCATGGATGAGATGCTGGATGCCATTGCAGAGGTGAAAACTCAGCGCCAGTGTCCACAACAAGAGCAATGCAAGTCCGCCCGTGCTGCCGAGGAAACCGGCGAAGATAGCCCAGGCGGCGGGCCCGCTTGCCGCCGCGATCACGCTCCATGCGACCAGGAGTGCGCCAAGGCAAAGCAGCAGCCCACTCAATCGATGCAATGTGGATTGCAACATGTTCACGCGCCAGCGATAGATGCCGAGGTGCGGTGCCAGTGGTCGGGGGTGTGGCATGACGGGTTACCCTCGCGTGTCGTGAAAGCACAGTTGCATGACTGCTGTGCGCGAGCTGCAGCGGTCCGGCTGCACCGGCTCCATTCTCGCGCGTCTGTAGCCCGGTTGCACGCTGCGATGTGCGCGAAGAGACGATCCGGTAGTCGCCGCTTGCGGCTGCGCTGCATCAGGGCGTCGACTGCCATCTTCATGCATACTGCCGGCCGCAGACCTGCAGCCTTGCGATCCGACATCCTGATATCCGCTGTGCGTTCCCCAGTTGGTCTTTCCCGTCTCACGCGCAACCTCGCCCGCGAGTTGTCTGCGCTCGAGTGGCAGACGCCGAGCCACGTCTACAACCCGCTGCAGTACGCCTGGCACGGGCAGTGCGAATACCTCGGGCGCTACGGCACGCAAACGGGGCGCGTGCTGCTGCTTGGCATGAACCCCGGCCCCTGGGGCATGGCACAGACGGGCGTGCCCTTCGGCAGCGTGCCGATGGTGCGCGAGTGGTTTCGCATCGAGACCAGGCTCAGCCGCGAGCTGCCTGAGCAGCATCCGAAATACCCGATCCTCGGCATGGCCTGCCACCGCGACGAAGGCAGTGGCCGGCGGCTCTGGGGCTGGGCGCGGCAGCGGCTCGGCGAACCGGAGGCGTTCTTCGCGCGCTTCTTCGTCTGGAACTACTGCCCGCTGCTGTTTCTCGCGAGTGGCCGCAACCTCATTCCGGCGGGACTGCGCGCTGCTGAGGCGCGTGCGCTCGAGGCCATCTGTGACCGGGCTTTCAGTGGACTGCTCCAGGCCCTGCAGCCCGCAGCCATCGTCGGCATCGGGCGCTATGCGGAGCAACAGGCGCGGCGACTCGCGGGCGAGCGTGTCCCGGTCAGCTATCTGCCGCACCCGAGCCCGGCCAGTCCGGCAGCCAACCGTGACTGGCCCGCGCTGGCCGAGCAGGCGCTGTCCGCCTGGTTACCAGCGGCGGGGAGCCGTAAGGCTTGAGTGGAGTCGTGGGCCGGAGTACACAGCTCACAAAGCAGTATTGACAGTGCATCTTAACGAGCGGACACTTCAGGTCATGTTGATCCGTCGGATCAGCCGATCAGAGGAGCACGAAAATGAGCACTGCCGCCAGCGCCAAAAGTCCGGAAGTCATTGATGTACGAAGCTTTGTTCCCGCCGAGCGCCACCGCAGGATTTTCGAGCGGGTCGGCCAGCTCACACCCAGTGCCTCGTTCGTCCTCGTCAATGACCACGACCCAAAGCCGCTCTACTACCAGCTCGAGGCTGAATACCCGAAGCAGTTTTCCTGGACCTATCTCGAGCGGGGGCCGGAGGTCTGGCGTGTCGAGATCGGGAAGAACGCCAGCGCAGCCTGAGGGGCCCGTGATCGTCGCGTGGCGGTGCCTGCCACCGCTGCGCGGCTGTCGGCGGGGCATGCCATGAACGGGGTCGCGCTCTCGCGCTGGACGATGTCTTTTTTTGCGGCGGCGCTGGTCGCGCTGCTGGGCGCCGAGCTGTTGATGGTGCTCGGCTATGGCTACCCGGCCGCGGGTCTGCAGGCGCCGCAGACGCTGCTCCTCGTCCATCTGGTGACGATCGGCTGGCTGAGCCTGCTGCTCTGCGGAGCCTTGTTCCAGTTCGTGCCGGTGCTGGTAGCCAAGCCGCTCTACAGTGACTGGCTGCCGCTTCCTGTGCTGGCCTGCCTGTTGGCGGGGCTCGCCGCGCTGCTCGCAGGCTTCCTGCAGATGACGGGCACGATCAGCCCGCAGCCGCTGTATTTTCTGCTGGCCGCCGTGCTGCTCGGGGCCGGGTTCACGCTCACGCTCTGGAATCTCGGCCGCACGCTCTGGCCGGCGCGGCCGTTGCCGGTGCCGGCAGCCGTCGTCGCCGTCGGCCTGGCTGCCGTTGCGGGCACGGCGGCCTACGGCATCATTTTCGCGCTGGTGCTGGGTGGCTTCGCGGTACAGGAGCCGTTTCCCTCGCTCATGGCACATGGCATCCCGCTGCATGCGATCGCTGGCCTCGGTGGCTGGCTGACGTTCACGGCGATGGGCGTCAGCTACCGCCTGCTTGCCATGTTCATGCTGGCGCCCGAGCCCGCAGGCTGGCGCCCGCGTGCGGTGCTCTGGCTGGGAGCGACGGCGCTGGCCCTCGTGATCCTGGGCGGTGCCTTCGTGATCCTGCTCGGTGATGGCATCGGGTTCATCCTCGGCCTGGCTGCGATCCTCGGGCTGGCCACCGTCCTGCTCTACAGCGCCGACGGGTTGCGCCTGTACCGGGCGCGCAGGCGGCGCAACATCGAACTCAACAGCCGCATGGCGGCGTTTGCCATCGCCTCGCTGGCGGCGGCCGTCGTCCTCATGATTGGGCTGGCCGCCTTCGACCGGCTGGGTGCCCATGTCGATGCCGTGGTCTATCTCGTCGCTTTCGGCTGGCTCTCCGGCCTGGCGCTGTCGAAGCTCTACAAGATCGTCGCCTTCCTCACCTGGCTGGAGTGTTATGGCCCCGTGCTCGGCAAGACCACGACGCCGCGGGTGCAGGACCTCGTGGTCGAGAAGCGTGCCGCCAAATGGTTCATCGGCTGGTTTGCCGTCGTCTGGACGGGCACGATTGCACTGCTGTTCGGGCAGGCGCTGGTGTTCCGGCTTGCAGCCGCTGGCATGTTCCTGGCGACCCTCGGCATCGTCGTGCAACTGGTGCGCACGCGCCGGCTCCTCGATGTCGCCGCCGCGAGCCGTCTACCCGAGGGTGTGTACCAGCCACACCTCCTGCATACCCTGCCACGCGCAGGCTGACTGATACCAAGGAGAATGCCCATGACAACGCCATTCGTAGATCTCGACGTCCGTCCCATCCTGCGCGCCGGTGGTGAGCCTTTCGGTGCCATCATGGGTGCGGTCAACGCGCTCAAGCCCGGTGAGGGCTTGCGGCTGCTCGCGACCTTCAAGCCCGTGCCCCTGTTCAACGTGCTGGGCGGCAAGGGCTTCACGCATGAAGCGCGCGAGATCGGCGGCGGTGACTGGGAGGTGCTGTTTCGCCCGGGTGGCGCTGCGGCGGGCAAGGCGGCAGGCAATCCGCTCAAGGCTGCTGCGGCTGCTGACACCGGCGCCTGGCCCGCACCGGCCAAGAGCCTCGACAACCGTGATCTCGATCCGCCAGAGCCGATGGTGCGTGTCCTCGCGGCCACGGAAGCCATGGCGAAGGGTGAGGTGCTCGAGGCACTGCTCTGTCGTGAACCGGCGTTCCTCATCCCCGAGCTGGATAAGCGGGGCCATTGCTGGCGCGGGGCCTTCGATCCGGATGGCACCACCTACCGGATCCTGATCCGCATTGGTGCCGGCGAGCAGGCCACCGCGTAGACTGGCTGGCGCGGCACGGTCCTGTTCGCCACTGCGCAGGCAGCCAGCCGGCGGCCATCGGGACTGGCGAGCAAGGAGATCACCATGAACCCTTTCCAGTGCGGGGCACGGTCATGACGGAAGCACCCCGGCCAGCAGCTGCCGATGCCGGCGGCGATGGCCTCAGCGAGCGGATTCGCGATTCACTCCGGCGCGTCATCGATCCGGAGCTCGGTTACAACATCGTCGACCTGGGCCTGATCTATGAGGTCAGCGTGACCGCGCCGGGCGTCGTGGAGGTCGTCATGACCACGACGACCCAGGGTTGCCCGGCCACCAGCTACCTCATGGAGGGCACCCGCGATGCGACGGAAAGCACGGCGGGGGTTACTGAAGTCACCGTGACGCTCACCCATGAGCCACCCTGGACGCCGGCCATGATGAGTCCGCCGGCCAAGGAGCATTTCGGCGTACCCGAAGGCGGTGGCTGGTGAGCGGCGAAGTGGCGGCTGGCCAGGCTGCCGAAGCTGGCGCAGCTGCAGCCGCCACCACACGGCTCGTCGACATCCTGCTCGCGGGCCTGAAGGCCCTGGCAGCCACCGGTGAGGTCGATGCGGCCTGTCGGCTCGCCGGGCAGGCCTGCGTGGCCTTGCGGCATGTCGACGCCACGGCTGCGCAGCGCTTCAATGTGCTCCTGCACCGCCTGACGCCACGGCTGGAGAAATAATGGTGTCGACGCCGACCGGGCCCGGGTTGCCGCAGGTGGAAATGACCGACGACGGCTTTTTCGTCGATGCCTCGCTGCTCGGCGAGCTGCTGGCGCTGCCGCCTGCGCAGGTGCAGGCCCTGATGCGTGGCCGCGAGATCACCAGCACCTGTGAGCGTGGCGAGGGCGAGCACGAGGGCCAGTACCGGCTCAGCTTCTCCTACCGCGGCCGCCAGGCGCGCCTGAGCATCGATGGCACGGGCCGTATCCTGCGCCGCTCGGTCATCGATACCGGAGAGCGGGGAAGCAAGCCCGCTTCATAGCACCGGAATCCGGGTGACGCCGAGTTCGATGTTACCGCGGCTGTCCCAGGCCGCCCGCGCTGCGTCGGTGCGGCTGTGAGGGCGCCTTGGTACAGTGCTTTCGGTGCGACACGCCATGACCCCTCCGGATCACGCCACCACCCTGCCTCCCTGTCCGGTATGCGCTGCTACCAGCGCGCCGCTCGGCGCGGTGGATTTCAGCAAAAATTGCGAGGAACGCCATGGCCTGCGCCTGCCACCGGCCGGGCTCATGGTCGAGTACTTCCTGTGCGACGCTTGCGGCCATGCCTTTGCGCCGATGTTTGCCAACTGGACGGACGCGGATTTCCAGCGCGAGATCTATAACGACGGTTACGGCCGCGTGGACCCCGACTGGAGCGGTGCGCGGGCCCGCGCCAACGCGCAGTACCTTATCGCCACGCTCGACGCGCGGCGCGACGCGTTCCGCCACCTCGACTACGGTGGTGGTGATGGCAGCCTGAGCCGGCTGCTGCGCGAGGCGCGCTGGCATTCGCAATCCCACGATCCGTTCGTCGACCACGAGCGCCAGCCAGCCGATGCTGGCCCATTCCAGTTCATCACCTGCTTCGAGGTGTTCGAGCATGTGCCCGATCCCCACCGTCTCCTGGGCAGCATCGATGCGCTGCTGGCGCCCGATGGCCTGCTCATGTTCAGCACGTTGGTCAGCGACGGCGAACTGCTCCCCGGGCAGCCGCCGGCCTGGTGGTATGCGGCACCCCGCAACGGCCATGTGAGCCTGTTCTCCAGCCGCAGCCTCGGCATTCTCGCCCGCCGGCACGGCTTCAGTTGCGCGAGTTCCCAGGGGCTGCTGCACCTGTTCTGGCGCGGCGTGTTCCCGGCCTGGGCACGGCCCGTGATTGGCCAGCCGTGAGCAGGAGCCCGATGGCGCCGGACGACGTGCAGGCAGCCTTGCAGCAGGGCCTGGCCCACTACCGGGCCGGCCGCTTCGCCGAGGCGGAGCGGGTGTACCGCGGCATCCTCGCGCGCCAGCCGCAGGAGCCCGAGGCGCTGCACATGCTGGGCGTGCTCGCCCACCAGGCCGGACACGACGAGGTGGCGGTGGACCTCATCGGCCAGGCCATCCGCGTGGCGCCGAAGCGGCCGGCATTCCACAACAATCTCGGCTCCTGCCACGAGGCGCGGGGCGACCTGCGCGCCGCGCTCGCTGCCTACCGGCGCGCGCTGGCGCTGCGCTCGGATCTGCCCGAAGCACACAACAACGTCGGCAACGTGCTGCAGGCGACTGGGGACTACGCGGCTGCCATCGCCGCGTACCGCCGCGCGCTCGCGCTGCATCCCGCCTATGCGGAGGCGCACAACAACCTCGGCAATGCGCTGCAGGGCGCCGGCCGGCTGGAAGAGGCGGTGGCGGCGCATCGCCAGGCGCTGGCCCTGCGTGGCGACTTCGCCGATGCGCAGTGGAACCTGGCCTACGCCCTGCTGCTGCAGGGCGATTACGCAGCCGGCTGGGCGCAGAACGAGTGGCGCTGGCAGGCCACCGGCCGCCAGCCGGCGGACCCGGGCTGGCGCCAGCCGCTGTGGCTCGGCACGCCCTCGCCGGCCGGGCGGACGCTGCTCGTGCACCACGAGCAGGGGCTCGGCGATACGCTGCAGATGTTGCGCTACGTGCCGCTGCTGGCCGCCGAGGATGCGCGCGTGATCGTGCGCGTGCCGCCGGTGCTGGCAGCCGTGGCGGCCACGGTGCCCGGCGTATCAGCCGTGGTGCAGGCAGGTGGCGCATTGCCTGATTTCGACCTGCACTGCCCCTGCATGTCGCTGCCGCACGCCTTCGGCACGCGGCTGGAAACGATCCCGGCAAAGTTGCCTTATCTCTCGGCCCCGGAATCGAGCCGCGCCGCCTGGCAGGCGCGCCTGGGTACCGCGCAGCGCCTGCGTGTGGGCCTTGCCTGGGCCGGTTCGGTCGCCCACCGCAATGACCGCAACCGCAGCCTGCCGCTGCAGCAACTCCTGCCGCTGCTTGATCTCGACGTCGAGTTCCATTCGCTGCAGAAGGAGTACCGCGGCGATGACCGCGCGCGGCTGGATGCAGACGGGCGCATCATCGACCACGCCGCGGAGCTGGGCGACCTCGCCGATACCGCCGGCCTCATCGCCGGGCTGGACCGGGTCATCACCGTGGATACCGCCGTCGCCCACCTCGCCGGTGGCATGGGCCGGCCGGTGTGGCTGCTGCTGCCGTTCGCGCCGGATTACCGCTGGCTGCTCGGCCGCGAGGACAGCCCCTGGTATCCCGGCATGCGCCTGTTCCGCCAGGCTGCTCCCGATGACTGGGCCGGCGTGATCGTGCACGTGCGCAAGGCGCTGGCGGCGCTCCCGGCGTAGAGCGCGCGCCCGGGCTGTGCAAGCGCACTGGTTCGCGCCACAATCGATCCGCCCTGTTGCCAGTGTAGCTAATCGACGCCTGCCCGGGATTCACAACTGACCAGAATTTGTGTGTTCCCGAAAAATGGTGCCACCCATTCACGAAACGTCTCAAAACAAGCTCCGAAATGGTGGCACCCTTTCGCGTACCGGAACCTCTTACGGCAGATGTGCCGGTAAGTGTGGCCGCGCGCCGTCATCCGCTCGCGGGTGCG
>CAZQGA010000059.1:0-9848 GCA_964592735.1 uncultured Chromatiaceae bacterium
ATCCCGCCGCAGAGCTGCAGGTCGGGACACCGCCGGGCCAGAGCAGCGGCGATGTCCTGGCGACCATGGAAGGACTGGCGCGCCAGGTCCTGCCGCAGGGCTTCGGCTATGACTGGACGGAACTCGCCTTCCAGCAGGCGCGCAGTTCCGGCGCCGGGCTGTTCATCTTCCCGTTGAGCGTGTTGTTCGTGTTCCTGCTGCTGACGGCGCAGTATGAGAGCTGGTCGCTGCCCTTCGCCATCATCCTCATCGTGCCACTGGTGCTGCTGTTTGCCGTGATGGCCCTGCTGTTGCGGAGCATGGACGTCAACATCCTCGCCCAGATCGGCTTCGTGGTTCTCGTGGGCCTTGCCAGCAAGAACGCCATCCTCATCGTCGAATTCGCCCGCCAGAAGCAGGAGGCGGGGATGGATCCCGTCGCCGCAGCCATTGAGGCTGCGGAGATCCGCCTGCGACCGATCCTCATGACGTCGCTGGCCTTCATCCTGGGCGTGACGCCGCTGGCCTTTGCCACCGGCGCGGCTGCCGAGATGCGCCGCGTGCTCGGTACCGTCGTGTTCGGCGGCATGCTGGGGGTCACCGTCATCGGGCTGTATCTCACGCCCGTGTTCTTCGTGGTGATCCGCGGCTGGGTGGCCCGCCGCAGCCCGCCGCCCGCCCCGCCGCTCTCCGCCGGCGAGCCGGGCATGGAGGCGTAGGGCAAGGTCCTAGACGGCTACCGGTGCGCGGATGGCGGCGTGGCTCTGGTAGCCGTCGATCACAATATCCTCATAGGCGTAGCCTGAGATCGACGGCGGCTGCCGCTGCAGCACCAGTTGTGGCAGGGGCAGTGGCTGGCGGCCGAGCTGTTCAGCCGCCTGCTCGAGATGGTTGAGGTAGAGGTGGCAATCCCCGCCGGTCCAGATGAACTCACCGACCCCGAGTCCGGCCTGCTGCGCCACCATGTGGGTCAGCAGCGCATAAGAGGCGATGTTGAACGGCACGCCGAGGAACACATCGGCACTGCGCTGGTAGAGCTGGCAGGACAGCCGTCCGTCCGCGACGTAGAACTGGAACAGCAGGTGGCAGGGCGCCAGGCGCATGCGCGGAATCTCCGCGACATTCCAGGCGCTGACGATCAGCCGGCGTGAATCAGGATCGCGCTTCAGCGTGTCGATCACCTGCTGCACCTGGTCGATGCCACGTCCGTCGGGCGCCGGCCAGGAGCGCCACTGGGCACCGTACACGGGCCCGAGATCACCGTTCTCGTCGGCCCACTCATCCCAGATGCTGACCTGGTGCCCGTGCAGGTAGGCGATGTTGGTATCACCGCGCAGGAACCACAGCAACTCGTGGATGATCGAGCGCAGGTGCACCTTCTTCGTGGTGACCAGCGGGAAACCCGCTGCCAGGTCGAAACGCATCTGGTGCCCAAACACGCTGAGCGTACCCGTGCCGGTACGGTCGGCCTTGCGCACGCCGTGCTCGCGGATGTGCCGCATCAGATCGAGGTACTGCTGCATGTCGTCGTGCGTCCGGGATATCCGCCAGGGCCCGCCAGTTTACCGGGCAGGCTTCTTCCCGGCAGCAGGTTGCGGCTGGCCGGCACGGCGATAGGCCAGTGCCAGCAGGAGCAGGCCACCGGCGATCATCGGCAAGGTCAGCAACTGGCCCATCGTGAACCAGCCCCAGGCGAGGTAGCCGATCTGCGCATCGGGCAGGCGCACGAATTCCACGCTGAAGCGCGCAAGCCCGTAGACCACCAGGAAAAGCCCGGACACGGCCATCGGCGGACGCTGGCGGGAGGAGAACAGCCACAGCACCGTAAACAGAAGTACCCCTTCGAGGCCCGCCTCGTAGAGCTGGGACGGATGGCGTGGCACGCCGTCGACGATCACCGCCCAGGGCTGGTCCGTTGGCTTGCCCCAGAGTTCGCCGTTGATGAAGTTGCCGAAGCGACCGGCGCCAAGCCCGATGGGAACCAGCGGGGCGATGAAATCGGTGAGCGCGAAGAACCCGAGCCTTATCGAGCGGCCATACCAGGCCATGGCCACCAGCACGCCAAGCAGTCCACCGTGGAAGGACATGCCGCCCTCCCAGATACGCAACAGCGTGAGCGGGTTCTCCAGCAACTGCTCACGCCCGTAGAACAGCATGTAGCCGATGCGCCCACCGAGGATCACGCCCAGCGCACCATGGAAGATCAGGTCATCGATCTGTTCCGGGCGCACGGGCGACCACGGCTGTCGTGCCCGGCGCCGGCCCAGCCACCAGGCGGCGGCGAAACCCACGAGATACATGATGCCGTACCAGCGCACCGCCAGTGGCCCCAGGCGGATGGCCACGGGATCGAACTGCGAAAATTCAATCATGGGGCGCTCAGCGCGGCTGCGCTGCCTTCCAGCGGTCCCGCCGCTCGAGCACCATCGCCTCGATGTCCTCCCAGGACGCAGCGCGTGGCCCCGGCAGATGGTGGTTGGTCGAATTCACCACCACGATCGTCTCGTGCCCCGTGCTGCGCAGCGCATGGATGTTCTCCGGGCTGTCCTCGAGATACAGATCCGCACCAACGGCTGCCTTGTCACGCATGAAGCAGATGTCCCAGTAGGGGATGCCGTGGTGCTCCAGCCACGCGGTGGTCTGCTGGATGGCCTCCTTGTGGAACCAGTGGATGTAGAGCCGGTGCGTGATGATGCGGATGCGCACATCGCCGGCGGCACTGATGCGCCGCAGGGCCGCGGGCGCGCCGGGAACCGGTGGCAGCCGCGCGAACAACTCGCGCTCCTTGACGGCAAAGCGGTGCAGGGCGTCATAGCCACCGGCACGGTCGAGGTCCCATTCCCGGAACCCGTAGCTGATGTCGTCTGTCAGATCACGCTCGGCCACGCCCAGCCACTCCGCCGCGACCGGCTTGAGGCCCCGGGCAAAGTCGGCCACGACCCCATCGAGATCGACGCCCAGGACGAACTGCCGTCCACTAGCCATGCCGGCCTGCCTGGATCTGGTGTCTGGTCACAATCAGGAATCTCCTCTTCAGGCCGTGCCCTCGGCCAGCTTCAGGCCGATGATGCCCGCAACGATGCAGCCTGCCGAAGCCATGCGCAGCAACTGGCGGGGCTCGTCGAACAACAGGATGCCCACGACAAACACGCCTGTCGCACCGATTCCCGTCCACACCGCATAGGCCGTCCCGATCGGGATGCTCCGCTGGGCCAGCCACAGCAGTGCCATGCTCAGCGCCAGGCAGACGGCAGCCAGCACAATCCCCGGCACCCGCCAGCCAGGCGCCTGCGACAACTTGAAACCGAGGGGCCAGCCGATCTCCATGAGCCCGGCCAGCACGAGATAGAACCACGCCATGGCGGCACTGTACGGCCCGGCCGGCCGCCGCTCAATAGCGCTCCGGTACCGTGCCAGGCGACGTCCACGCCGTTCCCGGCGCCAGCCGCACGGACATCAGGCAAGGCCGTCGCTGCCAGGTGGCCGCAATCCGGCCGTCGCGAGCCGCTCGAGTTCCACCTCGCACAGCTCACGCTCCTGCAGGATCTCCTGTGCCCGCTGCAGCCAGATCACCGGCACCATCACGGCGCAGAGGCGGGCCTCGCCAAGCAGCGAACTGTCACTGCGGACTTCAGCGGGCACGCCCTCGGACGCCAGCACGTGGCAAATCGCGGCAGCGGACACGGTATCTGCCACGGTGGCAACCCGGCGCCAGCCTGAATGGTTTCTCATCGCGGACCTATGCCGCGAGGCTGCGGTCGAGGATCTGCTTGAGCACCACCGCCTCGTTGCGCGCTTCCTCACGCGTGGCATACACGAGCGTGAGGGTGCCTTTGCGCGCCAGCGCCTTGAGCTCGGCGAGCGCCGGATTGCCCTTCAGCTCCGCGCGGTAGCGCTTCTGGAATTCCGGCCACTTCTCCGGGAGGTGCCCGTACCACTGACGCAGCTCCGTCGAGGGCGCGACATCCTTCAGCCACAGGTCGATCGCGGCCCTGGCCTTGGACACACCGCGCGGCCAGAGCCGGTCGACGAGGATACGCTTGCCGTCCCCGCGGGCCGGGGCTGCATAGGCACGCTTGAGCTTCACGGTCATGACTCTCTCCCAGGCAACGCCGAGGAACTGCAGGACCCGGCCGGGGCGGTTTATCCCACTGCCCCCGCGACCTGCGGCGTACCTACTTGCGCCAGTAGTTGTTGGCAGCGGCCACCGTCTGGAAATTGATCGCGATGACCTGCGAGGCCGCCGTCAACGAGTGGACATCGTTGGCATACTCCGGGCGCAGCTTGTGCAGCACCTGCGTATCCGGTTGCGTGTACTTGACGCCACGGCGGCTGAGCGTGATCGCCAGCTCGAAGCCTTCCTGCGGCGTATTCGTAATCAGTGTGCTCAGCCATGCATCGGCCATGATCGGATCCTCCGGGTGACAGCGAGGCGCCGCAATAACCAGCATGCGGCATGCTGGTTATGATAGCCCTTTACACGGGCTCCAGGGGCCCTGGATCAATCCCGCTGACTGCGTAATCGCAGCAGGATGACGAGCCAGGTCGCCAGCACGAAGGGAAAGGTCAGGACCGGGATGCCGGTCTGCTGCATGGCCTTGGTGATGACAATGGACAGCAGCGCGGCCAGCACGGCAAAAATCGCCTGCCGCTCGAGCAGGGAGATCGCGATCGCGGCCAGGACGGCGTTATAGCCATACAGCCCTGCTGCCCACTGGGCAGACGGCCAACCCAGCGGCAGTGCCACGACGATCGCCATGGCGGCACCGAGTGACGCAAACAGCGCATCCCGCCGCGAATTCACCGCGATCCCGGCGAGGAACACCAGCCCCGTGAAGGAATTGGCCTGGAACATCACCTGGCCGAAGGCCTGCAGGAAGCCATCCGGTATCGCTGCATGCAGTGCCACCGGGCCTGGCCCTGCACCGCCCGGGGCCGGCAGCAGCCACAACGCCACCCAGACGGCAGCGATGAAGGGAAACGTATAGGGTCGCAGTGAGTATTTCTGCATCACCCGCATGAGTGCCGTGGCTGCGGCAATGCCGATGAGCCCGACCCCTGCAGCAGGGGCGGATACGTCGTAAAACAGGACGGCCGCAATGGCGACCAGCACAGCGTTGAAGCCGTACAGGCCGTCGTCGACCTCAGCCGCCGGAAATTTGCCGAGTCGCGCCAGCAGGGTGCCGATGCACGAGCCCAGCCCGGCCGCCAGCGCCATGGCCAGCGAATGAAGGGCGATACCGAGCAGGAACAGTGCACCGGTGGCCGCGTTTCGCTGGAACATCACCTGACCCACGCCGCGCAGGGCCGGCATCCACAGGCTCATGCGCATGACCGGACCGCCTTGCGGCAGCTGACCAGGCAGTGCGCCATGCTCAGGAACGCGGCACCGACGCCGAGAACAGGTTGAGCACGACCACGCCGGCCACGATCAACATGATGCCGATGATCGCCGGCACATCCAGCGCCTGCCCATGGAGCGCCCAGGCAATGAGGGCGATCAGGGTGACACCGGCACCCGACCAGATGGCGTAGGCCACGCCGACGGGAATCGTCCGCAGCGTGAGCGACAGGAAATAAAACGCCGTGGCGTAACCGGCGACGACGATCACCGAGGGCCACAGCCGGGAAAAACCCTCGGCAGCCTTCAGCGCCGAAGTTGCCATGACCTCGGCCACGATGGCCAGCGCAAGAAATGCCCACTGCATGGCGCTTGCCCGGCTCAGCGCTGTACCGGCTTGCCCGCCGCCTCCCAGGCTTTGAAACCCCCATCGAGGTGCGCGACATTCACATAGCCCAGTGCACGCAGCGCCATGACGCCGAGCGCCGAACGCCCCCCAAGTGCACAGTAAAGAATGGTGCGCCGCTGCGGGTCCAGCCCGTCGATGTGGAGCGGGCAAGCCGGGTCTGCATGGAACTCGAGCATGCCGCGCGGGGCATGGATTGCGCCGGGAATGACGCCGCCCGCCAGCTCCATGCCTTCGCGTACGTCCACGAGCGTAACGCCGCCGGCCGCAAGTTCTGCCGCGACCTGGTCCGGCGTGAGGTTTTCGATACTGCGTCTCGCCTCCTGGACGAGCTGCGCCACGGTCTTGCCGGTCATGCCATGTCTCCTTGCGATCCCTGGGCCTTCGGCCATTGCACTTGCGTGGCGCCCTGGCGGCACCCTGGTACACCACCATCCACGGGAAGGCGTCCGGCGGCAACCAGCCTCACGATACCCCTTCAGCGCACCAGGCGGGCCACCGCCGCCGCGCCGATGCACTCCGCATCAGCATCCCCGCACCGATCATAGGCTACAGGAGCACACCGATGGGCTGCGGGCCGGTTTACCCGGCGGCGCCCCTGTTGGAAGCACGGGAGCTCGTGTATTCTCGGGGCACGTCTGCCCGACAACAGCAGCACTGGAGATTCGATGATGTCCTGTGTTCCCCTGCTTGTACGCACCGGCCACCAGCGTCTCCTGCTGGTCCTGTCCCTGGCGACATTCGCCGCCACATCCGCCCACGCTGCCGTCGACGAGATCATCGTCACTGCGCAGAAGCGCGAGCAGGCGATCCTCGATGTACCAATCGCCATCTCCGCCATCAGCGACCAGTCCATCCGCGATGCCGGCGTGCGCGACATCAAGGAACTGGCGGTACTCTCGCCAAGCCTCGTCGTCACCAGCACGCAGTCGGAAAGTGCGGGCACCACGGTCCGGGTCCGCGGCGTCGGCACGACAGGCGACAACCTCGGCCTCGAGTCCTCGGTCGCCGTATTCGTCGACGGCGTCTACCGCAACCGCAACAGCGTTGCGCTGTCGGAACTCGGCGACGTCGCACGCATCGAGGTGCTGCGTGGCCCGCAGGGCACCCTCTTCGGCAAAAACGCCTCGGCAGGCCTGCTGCACATCATCACGAAGAAGCCGAGCCTCGACGAAATGGCCGGCTTTGCCGAAGCCGGCTTCGGTGATTATTCCTATTCCCGGCTCGCCGGCGGCATCAGCATGCCCTTCTCGCTCGGCGGAGAACGCTTTGCCGTCGGCATGGACGCCAACTGGGTGGATCGCGACGGCTTCATCGACGATATCGCGAGCGGGGTCGACTACAACGACCGTGACCGCTGGAGCGCACGCGCCCAGCTGGTCGGCGAGATCGGCAACCGGCTGGACCTGCGCATCATCCTCGATGCCGCGGACAGCAACGAAACCTGCTGTGCGGCCGTGACCACGGTGGCCGGCCCGACGTCAGCCGTCATCAACATGCTGGGTGGCCGGATGCTGGTGCCGCCAGATCCGTTCTCCCGCGACATGAGCAGCAACGCCAATCGCGGTTACCAGCAGGATACCGAGGAATCCGGCATTTCGGCCGAGCTCAACTGGCGCACCGGCATCGGCCAGCTGACCTCGATCACCGCCTTCCGCAACTGGGAATCCAGGCGCTCCCAGGACATCGACTTCACGGCCGCGGACATCCTCTACCGCGGGCCCGGTGGATACACCAACAAATTCGACACCTTCACCCAGGAGCTGCGGCTGGCTGGCGAAGCGGGACCCGTCGACTGGCTGGTGGGGCTGTTCTACGTCGATGAAAAGCTCAAGGTCAACGACGCCATCCGCGTCGGCGCCCACTATGAGCCCTACATCAACACGCTGATCGCCGCACAGACCGGCGGCCTGCTCAGCCTGTCCGCCATGACAGGACTCGCACCAACCACCATCTTCCCGTCCGGAAACGGCGTAGTGCAGGATCGGTTCCGCCAGGATTCGCAGAGCTGGGCGCTGTTCACCCACAACATCTGGCATATCAACGACCGGCTCGATCTCACGCTCGGCCTGCGCTACACGGATGAGGAAAAGGATCTCGATGCCGACCTCGCGGCCAACAACCCGGCCTGCCCGGCCGCGCTGAGCCGCATTGGCCTCTGGGGTGGCTCGCTGACAGCCGCACAGCGCTCCGCCCTGCTCGCCCCAGTTTGCCTGCCCCTGATCAATCCGTTGTTCGACGGCAGCTACCGGGGCGGCAAGCACTCGGATGAGGAATGGACCGGCATCGCCAGCCTGTCCTACGACATCACCGAGTCATGGCTGACCTGGGTCTCCTACAGCCGGGGCTACAAGGCGGGCGGCTTCAACCTCGACCGGGGCGGCTTCAGCATGCCGCCGGCAGGCCCCGCCATCGCCAACCTCGATTTCAAGGAGGAGACCGTCGATTCCTACGAACTCGGCGCCAAGGGCTATCTCCTCGACGATTCACTGCAACTGTCAGCCACGTATTTCTACAGCACCTTCGACAACTTCCAGCTGAACACCTTCAATGGCACGAACTTCATCGTCAGCAACCTCAAAGAGGTCGTCTCCAGGGGCGTGGAACTCGAGACCACCTGGAAGCCGATGGAGCAACTGGTGCTGCAGTCCGGCCTGACATACACCGATGCGCGGTACGACAATGACCTCGCGCCACCGGACACGAACCTTTCTGACCGGCGCATCACCAATGCACCCCACTGGATCCTGACGACGGCGGCTACGTGGGAGCAGCCATTGACCGAAAAGTGGAACGGTATTGCCCACCTCAATTACCGCTTCATGAGCGATTACAACACCGGCTCAGACCTCGACCCGCTGAAAAAGCAGCCCGCATTCGCCTTGTGGAACGGGCGGATCGGTGTGCGCTCGGCCGACAAGCGCTGGCAGGTCGACCTCTGGGCGCAAAACCTGTTCGACCGCGACTATCGCCAGGTGGTGATCGGCTCGCCGCTGCAGACGGGCAGCTACTCGGCCTTCCTCGGTGATCCGCGCACGGTGGGCCTGAGCCTGCGCGTCAACCTCTGAAGCCTGCACGTGCCGGCTCCTGCGGCAGCCGCCGCGGGAGCCGGCGCGATTCAGGGCCACAACAGGGCTATCGCAGAAATCCAGGGCTTCCTGTCCACCAGGGCGCTATACAGCGCCTCGGCACCCAGCACACACAACACGCCACCGCCCAGCAGTCGCCAGGCAAGGGAAGGCGCGCCATCGACGATGGCGTAGATGCCGATACAAAAGAGGAACACACCGAATGTTCCGATGAATAACCGGCCCAACGTCTTCATCACCATGCCGGAAGCATCCCTGGGCAAATCGTGGTGCCTGAACCTTCCATCCCGGCCATCCTGCCCGCCGCTATACCCTCAACGCCGCAATGCCAGCACCAGTACGCCGGCGGCGACCATGCCGATGCCGACCCAGTCGCGCGACGACGGTCGTTCGCCCAGGAACAGGACTGCAAAGACCGCCACCAGCACGAGGCTGAGCTTGTCCACCGGCGCCACCTTGGATACCGGGCCAGCCTGCAGGGCACGAAAATAGCAGATCCAGGAAGCACCTGTGGCCAGGGCCGACAACACGAGGAACAGCAGGGACCGCCCCGGCAAAGCCAGCGGGTTGCTCCACTTGCCAGCGAGCCAGACGGCGGGCGCCAGGACGCAGACGACAATGATCGTCCGCACGAGGGTCGCCAGATCGGCATCGACGCCCGCAACGCCCACCTTGGCAAAGAGTGCCGTGAGCGCCGCAAAACAGGCGGATAACAGGGCCCAGAAAAACCAGTTCGTCGAAACTGACATGGATCAGCCACCTGTCGCCGGAAACATTGCCGGGCAGGGGCCGGACAGCCGGCCGCCGCGGCTCACGGGCAGACTCTACCAGAGCGTCGCCCCCTGGATCTGTGGCAGGCGTCGTAAGGGCAACGACAAGGCAGCCACTGGGCAGAATGCTCGGCATCGGCTCCAACAGCTACGGGAAGCGACACCGGCCTGAACGGGTTGCCAGGTGCTGGCCGCGTCATTGCCGTGCCCCCCACCGCAGCCTGGAGCGGGAGCATGACTCACACTTATCCGAATCGCAGTAG
>CAZQGA010000060.1:0-9827 GCA_964592735.1 uncultured Chromatiaceae bacterium
CCGCATCACCCATGCGGAACAGCCGTGCGGCATCTGCCATGTGCGTGAACACCAGGCTGCTGTCATATTCATACATGCCGGCATGGAAAATGCCGACCACGCGGAAGCGACGCATGCGCGGGGCCACGCCCGCCGGTGTTGCGATACCCTCAGGCACGAGCATCACCACCGAGTCACCGACACCCACCTGCAACAACTCCGCCAGCGTCTGGCCGATGACGATCCCGTAACCACCTGGCGCCAGGGCACGGAAATCGCCGGCCCGCAGCAGGCCATCCAGCGCCGCCACGGCGAGTTCGCGCCCGGGCTCGATGCCGCGGACCTCGACTCCCTTGACTGCACTCTCGCCCACCACCATCGCCTCACCACGCACGAACGGTGCGCTCGCCACCACACCGGGA
Organism: uncultured Chromatiaceae bacterium; assembly: GCA_964592735.1. GTDB lineage: Bacteria > Pseudomonadota > Gammaproteobacteria > Steroidobacterales > QUBU01. The sequence goes on from CAZQGA010000060.1 coordinate 402, forward strand.
TAGGCGGCCGCCACCCGCTCCAGTTCGGGCCAGTCCGCGATGCGCCCCTCCAGGCCGGTGATGGTGCCGTGGGCGAGGACGCTCAGGATGCGCGTGCGCACCTCGTGCTCGAAGCCGTTCATGGCAGACAGCACGGCGATCAGCACGGCCACCGCCAGCGCGATCCCCGCGACCGACATGAGGGAGATGAAGGACACGAAGCGGTTCTTGCTTCGTGACCTGACATAGCGCAGCGCAATGGCCAGCTCAACGGGACGGAGCATGGCGTCTCGCAGGATCATTCATAGCGCAACACTTCTGCCGGCTCCACGCTCGCCGCCCGCGCTGCCGGGTAGACCGTTGCCACAGCCGTGATCAGCAAAGCCACCAGGCCGACCGACAGCACATCGAGCCAGCGCAGCGTGGCCGGCAGGGACGTCAGGTAGTACACGTCGGCTGGCATGAACTGGAAACTGAACAAGCGCTCCAGCGCCGGGGCGACCGCGTTGATATTGGCGGTCAGGGCGACGCCACCGGCGACACCAAAAACCACGCCAAGCCAGCCAATCGCCACGCCCTGCACGGCAAACACGCGCACGATGTCGGCCCTGGAGAACCCCAGGGTCCGCAGGATTGCGATGCTGCCGCGCTTGTCGGTCACCACCATCACCAGCGTGGCAACGATGTTGAAGGCAGCGACGCCGACGATGAGCGAGAGCAGCACCATCATCATGATCTTCTCCAGGCGGATCGCCCGGAAATAGGTGGCATGATCCTGCGTCCAGTCACGCACGACCAGCCCGCCCCCATGACGCGCCGCCCAGGACCGAATGAAATCGGGCGCCGCGAAGATGTCGGCCGTCGTCACCCGGATGCCGCCGACGCGCTCACCGAGCCCGCCAATGGCGGCAGCATCGGCCAGGTTGACGAATGCGCGCGTGCCATCGTGGTCCTTGACCCCCAGCTCGAAAATCCCCTGCACGGTGAACTGCCAGAGGCGGGATTGCAGGCCGTGCTCGCGGTCTTTGGTCGGCACGAGCACGGTGACCGTATCCCCGGGGCGCACACCGATCCGCGCCGCCAGCGCATCACCGAGCACGATGGCACGGCTGCCGGGCTGCAGGCTGTCGAGATTGCCGGCACGCATGCCGGTGCGCAGCGGCGAGTCTGCGGCTTCCAGGGCGGGGTCAGTGCCGGTGACGATCGCGCTCGAGAGAGAGGCATCCCGCGCCAGCACCGCCTCCAGCTCGATGACGGGCACGGCCGCAACGACTTCCGGAGAACGCAGCAAGTCAGCCCGCATTACCGGCCAGTTGGCGAGTCCACCCGGGGTCGTCACCCAGGCGTGGCCGGTCACGCTGGTCAGGCGCAGGCGCAGCTCATCCTCGAAGCCATTCATCACCGAGAGAACGACAATGAGCGCGGCAACACCCAATGCAACGCCCAGCGCCGAAGCCATCGTCACAAAGGAGGCAAACTGGTTGGCCCGCTGGCTGCGCAGATAACGCAGGCCGATGTAACCCGCGACCGGGCGCCTCATGGACACTGCCCGCACCGGCTGGCGATGCGGGCACTCAGGGCCAGCACGCGAACGGACTGCATAGGAGGATCTCCCGGAAGTGCATCATGACGCCGTGGACGAAAAATCCGGCCCCGGCACGGCGGTGCGCCACGCCGGGCGGACGCACGCGGGATCGGGCCCGTCGGCAGGACGCACAGTATGCACATCTTCTCCCGGCACGTGAAAGAGCGGAGCTGCCGCAGGCATCACCGGGATCCTCCGCGCCCCCGCGCAACACAGACCCAAATAATGTGATACGGATTCATGAAGCGAGCCGTTTTTTTGCATTACGGTGCGGTGTTATAGTCAACTGTTGACGGGCTGTTGAGGTTAACACGATGCGCAAGCACTCCTGCAGGTTGCTGCTCGCCGCCATGGGTATCGTGGGCATCATGGGTATCGCAGACGCCGACACCCTGATCATGCAGGGCATCGAACAGGCCCGTGCCACGGCAGCGCAACGCCCCACACGTGGCATGACCATGCAGGCCGTAGCCGCCAAATGGGGCGAGCCCGCCGGCAAGTCCGCCGCAGTCGGCCAGCCTCCCATCACGCGCTGGGACTACGGTGACTTCGTGGTCTTCTTTGAATACGACCATGTCGTCGATGCCGTGATCAAGCGACCTTAAGCTGTCGCCAGCTGCCCAGCCACAGCATCCCATTCATTAACCCGACGGCCTGGGCCTGGCAGGCACACACAGCTCTGCAAGCGCGCTGTGTGATAATCGCGCCCCCGCTTCGCATCACCGAGTTCCATGGCGCGCCCCATTCTCGCCCGTATCAACGACCTGCCCGTGCCGGGCACCGTGCGACACTGGACCAGCCTGCCCGGCTGTGCGCCCGCTCTCGCCATCGCCGAGATCGCCGCGACCGGTCGTCCCTTGCTGGTACTGGCGGGCACGGTCGCTCAGGCAGAAGCGCTTGAGGCACAGTTGCGCTTCTTTGCCGGCGCAAAGCTGACCCTCGAATTGTTCCCGGATCTCGAGGTTCTCCCCTACGACAGCTTCAGTCCGCACCAGGACCTGGTGTCAGCACGGCTGCGCATCCTGCGTGACCTGCGCCACTGGCAGGGCGGCACCCTGATCAGCGCCGTGACCACCCTGCTTCCACGCCTGGCGCCCTGCGGCTACCTGGAGCGACACGCAGTGCGGGTCGCTGTCGGGGATGCCCTGAGCCTGGAGCGCTTCCAGGCGAGCCTGGATCAGGCGGGCTATGCACGGGCAAGCCAGGTGTCCCGGCATGGCGATTATGCGGTGCGTGGATCGCTGGTGGACTTCTACCCGATGGGCCATGAGTTGCCAGCACGGGTGGACTTCCTCGACGACAGCGTCGAATCCATTCGCAGCTTCGACCCGGATACACAAATCTCCGCCGGGCCACTCCACGTCGTGGATACCCTGCCTGCGCGCGAGTTGCCGATCGATACGGAAGCTGTCCGCCAGTTCCGCCAGCGTTACCGGCGGCGTTTCGAGGGCAATCCGGCGGCCTCGGTGATCTATCGCGAGGTCTCCGAGCGGCGCCTGCCCGGTGGCGTGGAGAATTACCTGCCGTTGTTCTTTGACGCGACCGCGACAATCTGGGACTACCTGCCGGCCGACATGCTGGTGGTGGCGCTGGGCGACCTGGAGCAACTGTTCCAGCAGGCCTGGCTGCAGGTGGAGGAACGCCACGAGCAACTCGGCTCGGATCTCGAGCGCCCCCTGCTGCGCCCCGAGGAAGTCTACTGCCCGCCCGCGGAACATCACGGGCAGCTGGCGTCCAGGGCCGTCCTGCGCCTTGATCCGCAAACCCAGCCCTTCCCTGAACCCGGGAGCAGCACCAGTCTCCCCGCCACGACGGCACCACTGCTGATGCTCAACCCGCGCGAGGAAGACCCTGGAGTACGCCTCGGCCAGTTCCTTGACGGCTCCACAGATCGCCTGCTCCTCACCGTGGAGTCCGCTGGCCGCCGCGAATGGCTGCTCGACCTGTTGACGCGGCTCGGTACACCGCCAGAGACGCTCGAGGATTGGCCCGGCTTCCTCACCAGCAGCCGCCGCGTGGGCCTGGCCGTCGCGGGCCTCGAGTGCGGCGTCGAACTGGCACAGGCCGGGCTCACGCTCCTCACCGAACAGGAACTGTTTGGCCAGCCGCCCCGGCGCCGGACCCGTCGACGGCGGGGCCGCGATCCCGACAGCATCGTCAACGACCTGACCGACCTGCGGGTGGGTGCGCCCGTCGTGCACATCGACCACGGCGTTGGCCGCTACGTGGGCCTGACGCGCATGGTCATCGAGGGCACCGCAGCCGAATTCGTCACGCTCGAGTATGCCGGTGGCGACCGGCTGCACGTTCCGGTCAGTTCTCTGGACCTGATATCGCGTTATACAGGCGCAGCGCCGGAACTCGCACCACTCCACCGCCTGGGCACGGACCAGTGGCAGAAGGCACGGCGGCGTGCCGCCGAGAAGATCCGCGACGTCGCCGCCGAACTGCTTGATCTGTATTCGAAGCGCGCAGCCCGCCCGGGCCGCAGCGCACAGGCCGATGCCCAGGGCTACGAGGCCTTTGCCGCCGGTTTCCCGTTTGTGCTGACCACCGACCAGGCTACAGCCATCGACGAGGTGCTGGCCGACCTCGCCAGCACAAAACCCATGGACCGGCTGGTGTGTGGCGATGTCGGGTTTGGCAAGACCGAGGTGGCGCTGCGTGCTGCTTTCGCAGCCGTGAGCAGCGGACGCCAGGTTGCGGTGCTGGTACCCACCACCCTGCTGGCCCAGCAGCACCATGAAACCTTCACTGACCGATTTGCCGACTGGCCGGTGACGGTGGAAGTCCTCTCGCGCTTCAGGAGTGCACAGGAGCATCGACAGGTCTTGCAGCGCCTCGCCGCAGGCCAGGTCGACATCGTCATCGGCACCCATCGCCTGCTGCAGAAAGATGTTGCCTTCAAGGATCTTGGCCTCATCATCATCGATGAAGAGCACCGCTTCGGCGTCCGGCACAAGGAACAGCTCAAGGAGCTGCGCGCCGAGGTTGACATCCTGACGCTGACAGCCACGCCCATCCCACGCACGCTGAACATGGCGCTTGGCGAACTGCGGCAGCTGTCACTCATCACCACGCCGCCCGTGTCCCGCCTCGCCATCAAGACCTTCCTCAGCACCTGGAGCGCCCAGTTGATCCGTGAGGCCTGCCTGCGCGAACTCAAACGCGGCGGGCAGATCTACTTCGTGCACAACCGCGTCCAGGACATCCAGACGGTGGTCGAGCAGGTCACGAAAATCATGCCCGAGGCTCGCCTCGGGCTGGCGCATGGCCAGATGCACGAACGCGAACTCGAACGGGTGATGCTCGACTTCTACCACCGGCGCTTCGACATCCTCGTCTGCACCGCCATCATCGAGAGCGGACTCGACGTGCCGACCGCCAATACCATCATCATCGACCATGCCGAACAGTTTGGCCTGGCGCAATTGCACCAGTTGCGCGGCCGCGTCGGCCGCTCTCATCACCAGGCCTTTGCCTACCTGCTCGCGCCACCCCGCGACGCGTTGCAGGCCGACGCACGCAAGCGCCTGGAGGCCATGGAAGCGCTCGACGACCTCGGTGCCGGCTTTGTACTGGCGACCCATGACCTGGAAATCCGTGGTGCCGGCGAACTGCTCGGCGAGGGCCAGAGCGGGCAAATCGAGGAGATCGGTTTCTCGCTGTACAACGAGATGCTGGCCCGTATGGTACGTGCCCTGCAGAACGGCCTCGACGCTGATCCCGGGCAGGGTGTCGAACGCGGCCCGGAGATTGAACTGCATATCCCGGCCCTGCTGCCGGAGGAGTACCTGCCGGATATCCACCTGCGCCTCGTCCTCTACAAGCGCATTGCCAATGCAGGCTCCGAGACAGCCCTGGCCGAACTGGGCCGCAAACTGGCGGACCGCTTCGGCCACCTGCCACCGGCAACGGCCAACCTGCTGCGTATCGCCGGGCTGCGGCTGCAGGCCCGGTCCCTCGGTGTCGCCAGGCTCACGGCCAGCGCTGCCGGCGGCAGCGTGGAATTCAGCAGCGCGACACACATCGATCCGGCTGCCCTGGTGCGGCTGATCCAGGCTGACCCGAAACAGTTCCGCCTCGATCCGCGGCAGCGGCTGGTGTTTCGCGCCGAACTGGCGGATGCCGGGGAGCGGCTGGCCTACGCAGGCCGCCTGCTCACACGACTCGGCACCTCACCATCGGGCACCGGTGCAGCTCCCCCTGGCAAGGCCGGCATGGCATCATGAATGCCATGGCCAGTCAGCGTACAGTCACCATCACCCGTTGTGCTGCAGCGCTGCTGGCCGCGCTGCTGGCGCTGCTCGCACCGGCTGCCGGGGCAGCAGGCAGCAGCAGTGCCCCTGCTGCCACCGAGGTGGAGATCGTGATCTTCCGCCACCTCGATCAGCGTGGCAATTCGCCGGAGGTGCCACCCATGCCAACGCAACCCGGCGGAGCAGCACCCACTCCGACCGCCCCGGCGGGCGTCCGCATGCTTGCTCCGGCATCGCTGCGCCTGGCCGATGTCGTGGCCCGGTTGCGCCGGGCATCCGCCTATCAGGTCCTCTATCACGGCGGCTGGAGCCAGCCGGTGGAATCGCAGCAGCAAGCCACGCCATCACCACTTCCGGCGGATGCACAGCAGGCCGGATTGAGCGGTACGATCACCCTGTATCGCGAACGCTACCTGCACGCCCTGGTGGACATCTCGTTGCCTGCAACCGGCAACACCGCGGAAAAGGACTGGCATATCCGGCAGGGCCGACGCCTGCGCGGCAATGCCCTGCAATATTTCGACCACCCGGCGTTCGGCATGATTCTGGCGGTGCGGGTACCCGCAGGAACCGATGAAGCCGAACCTGCATCGACAACTGACGAAGAACGCTGAAAGGACTGCGGGAGCAGGCGTACGGTGCGCCCCCCCGCCCCGTGCGTGTCAGCCGACCCCGAGTTCCTGTCCGGAAGCCCCGGCAGGCCGGCCAAGATCGGCCTCGGCCTTCTGCAGGAGATCGCCATCACCCTGCTGCCAGGGGGTCACTTCGGTGACGATGCCGGTTGACACCGTCACATACCGCCCTGTCGGCGAGCGCGGATGGTGAATGGCGAGATTGCGGACCTTGCGCGCAATCTGCACCGCAAATTCCCGCACCTGCATCTCCTCACTGCCACCCACCAGGGCAGCGAAGCGGTTGTCAGCAATGCGCGCTGCCAGGTCACCGGTCCGGCGCAATGAACCGGTAATGGCATGGGCGACTTTGCGCAGGCAGGAATCGGCGGCGTGCTTGCCGTAGAGGTCCCGGTAGCGATCGAAGGCATCGACCTCGAAAACGATGACACTGATGCGCCGCTGTTCCCTGCTGGCCAGTGCCCAGTCACGCTGCATCACTTCGAGGAACGCCTGCCGGTTGGCCAGGCCGGTAACGCTGTCGTTGCGGTCCAGTTGCCGCAGCTGCAACTGGACATCACGCAGTGCGGTACGCAGTGTGTCATCACCCGCCCGCTCGCCTGTTCCCAGATCCGCATCCACGGTAACGAGCCAGTAGGCAGGCTGTCCCGGGCGGGCAAAGAGCGGTGAAACCTGCACGGTCATGTCCAGGGGCTCACCTGAGCGCGATTGCCAGCGCTGACGCAGGCGGCGCACGACGAGACCGGGGTTGCCGAGCAGCCTCTCACGCTGCGGCACCAGCTCTTCCGGATCCGCCAGCAAGGCATGCCAGGGGTTGCCGAGCAGGGTGGCTGTATCCAGCCCGGTGAGCTGCCCGATGATGGAGTTCATGTAGATGACGGGCCAGTGATCCTGGCAGGCGTCGATGATCAGGGTTCCGACTGGCAGCTGATCCAGCGCCTGGATGAGGATGTTCCTGTCGATCTCTTGCATCGGCCTGCCTGACTGCCTGCGACATTGCGCGCTCATCCCTCACCTCCCGTGTGCAGGGCGGCCCCTTGCGACATAAGCGCGATGTCCCATCTTAGGCGGGGGTCAGTGCAGGGTCTGTGAAACAGGTCACCGCAACGCACATGGCCTGCCCTCGTCCCCGGCTGCAGGTGCTGCCAGCGCGTAGAGGCCAGGCAAGTGCCGCCAGCGTTCCTGGTGATCCATGCCACAGCCGAAGACATACTCATCGCCGATTTCCAGGCCAGCGAAATCCGGCGACAGCGCTGCCTGTGGCCGCGTGTGATGCTTGTGGACCAGCACCGCCGTCAAGACGCGCGCCGCTCCGGCCGCCAGGCAATAGCGCCGCAATTCGGCAAGCGTGTGGCCCTGGTCGAAGATGTCATCCACCAGAACCACAGTCCGCCCGTGCAGGACCTGCCGGGGCCGGACCAGCCAGCGAACCTCCCCACCGGTGGCACTGCCCATATAGCGGGTCAGATGGCAGTAATCGAGGACGAAATCACCAGCAAGCCGCTGCGTGATCTCCACCAGCGGCACCATCCCGCCGAGCATGACACCCATGAAAACGCAGTCACCCGCATCGACGACCGGCTGCAGTTGCGCCGCCAGGCGCTCCCAGGCCTGCGCCACGTCACCCGGAGAAACCAGCAGACGTGCACCTGGAACGGGCGGCTCAGCCATGCAATTCCAGTGACGGACGCCCGAGCGCTGCGGCGAGAAGTGCTGTGGCCCGTCGCCACTCAGCGCCGAGGCGCAGTTCGTCCAGGCCGCGCCCCTGGGGCGGGCGGGCGCGCATCGCCACCAGGCGCGCATGCGCAGCCGGGTTGCTGTAGCCCTGCAGCCCGGCGAGGGCAAGCGCCGCGGCTGCCGGATCATTGCAGACCAGCGCCATGTCCGCACCGGCCTCCAGTGCCTGGCATACCCGCTCAGGAACCGTGCCGGCCACCGCTGCACCCGCCATGCTCAGATCATCGGTAAAAACCGCACCCTGGAATCCGAGCCGCTGGCGCAGCTGGCCGCGCAGCCATGCCGGCGAGAGGCTGGCAATACGGGAATCGACCTGCGGATAGCGCACGTGTGCCGCCATGACACCGGCGAGCCCGTGCCTGATCAGCCGCCGGTAAGGCTCCATGTCCTCGTCGAGTTCCAGCAGCGAGCGGCGGTCTACCGGCAGTTCATGGTGTGAATCAGCCACAACGGCGCCATGACCGGGAAAGTGCTTGGCCACGGCCGCCATCCCGGCCGCCCGCATCCCCTGCATGTAGGATAACGCAAGACCGGCTACAGCCTCAGGTTCGCGGTGCAGGGCACGGTCACCGATGATTTCACTCACCGCCCAGTCAAGATCGACACAGGGTGCAAAGCTGAAGTCGACCCCGGCCTCGACGAGTTCGGCAGCCATGATCCAGCCACAGGCATGGGCCAGATGGCGGGCGCGATCCGCATCCAGATCATGTTCATGCCCCAGCCAGCGCAGGGCCGGCAGCGCGGTGAATCCGCTGCGGAACCGCTGGACACGACCACCCTCCTGGTCCACCGCGATCAACGGGGACGGGTGGCGCGCAGCACGGATTTCTGCCGTGAGCGCCTGCAACTGCCCGCGATCCTGGAAATTGCGCGTGAAAAGAATGACGCCCCCGACGAGCGGGTCGCCGAGGCGGCTGCGCTCTTCCTCCGTCAGGGCCAGGCCCTGGACGTCGAGCATGAGGGGGCCGAGCGTCACGGCTGCGGGCCACCGTCGCGGCGGTGGCCGTCAGGGCACGATATCGACCACGGTTCCGGCAGCAATCTTGTCAAACAACCCGATAACATCTGCATTGCGCATTCTGATGCAGCCGTGGGAAAAAGGCACTCCCATCGGCTCGCTGTCCGGCGTGCCGTGGATATAGATGAAACGGCGCATGCTGTCTGTTTTCCCCCCGCGATTGCGGCCGGGTTCGGTTCCCGAGAGCCAGAGGATGCGACTCAGTATCCAGTCGCG
>CAZQGA010000061.1:0-9517 GCA_964592735.1 uncultured Chromatiaceae bacterium
CGGCGATCTTTCCCGTGTCGGGGGTATCGAGGACATCGCGCTGACCACCAACGGCGTGCTGCTGGCGCAGCAGGCCGCCGCGCTCAAGGCGGCGGGTCTCGACCGGGTGACCGTCAGCCTCGATTCACTGGACGAGGCCGTCTTCCTCGCCATGAGCGGCGGACGCGGCAGCAGTGAGCGCGTACTCGAAGGCATCAGCGAGGCCATCAGCGCCGGGCTGACGCCGGTGAAGGTCAACACCGTGGTCATCAAGGGCAAGAACGACCATACCGTACTCGATCTCGTCGAGCACTTCCGCGGCACTGGCGTCATCGTCCGGTTCATCGAATACATGGACGTCGGCACCATCAACCACTGGCGGCTCACCGACACCGTGCCTTCACGCGATCTCGTGCGCCAGATCAATGAACGCTGGCCGCTGGCGCCGGTCAACCCCAACTATCGCGGCGAGGTCGCCAGCCGCTATGCGTTCGCCGACGGCCAGGGTGAGGTGGGGTTCGTCTCCTCGGTGACCGAGCCGTTCTGCGGCTCCTGTACACGGGCACGGCTGTCGTCCGACGGGCAACTCTTCACCTGCCTGTTTGCCGCGCACGGCCTCGACCTCAAGGGGCCACTGCGTGCGGGGGCGAGCGATGCGCAGTTGCACGAGCTGATTTGCGGCACCTGGGGCCGGCGCGAGGATCGCTACAGCGAGCTGCGGGCGGCGCGCAAGCCAGACGCCGACAAGGTGGAGATGTACTACATTGGCGGGTAATGGACCGCGGGCAGCACCAGTGACGGGCACGACCATCGGGGTTGCCGTGCGGCGCATGGCAGCGACCGGTGCCAGCGAAGCTGCTGATGCCATCGCGGTGGAGGAGCCACTCGAGATCCGTGTCGGCTTTCCCGATGCGCCAGTCGCGGAGTCCGCCCGCAGTCTGCTCGTCACCATGCGTACGCCGGGTGATGACGAGGTGCTGGCACGCGGTTTTCTGTTTGCCGAAGGGCTCGTGCGGGATGCGGCCGAGGTGCTCGGCTTCGTCGTCGGTGACCCGACCGAAGGCCGCGGCAATATCCTGCAGGTGAATCTGCCCTTCGCGGTGCGCAGCCGCTTCGATGGCGCCGGACGCGCCTTCTATGCCAACTCGGCCTGCGGCGTCTGCGGCAAGGCCTCGCTCGAGGCGCTGCGCGCCCGCGCGCGCTATGCCATCGCCGACGACGCGCTGCGCATGCCGGCGGGGGTGGTGCATGGCTTGCCGGCGGCGCTCGCGGCACGCCAGCCTGCTTTCGCGGTGACTGGCGGGCTGCACGCCGCAGCGCTCTTCGACGCCAGGGGTGCGATCCTCGATGTCCGCGAGGATGTGGGGCGGCACAACGCGCTCGACAAGCTGGTCGGGGCAGCGCTGCGCGATGAACGCCTGCCGCTCGCCGGCCTCGGCATCCTCGTCAGCGGCCGCGCCAGTTTCGAACTCGTGGAAAAGGCACGTATGGCCGGTTGCCCCCTGCTGGTCGCCGTCGGCGCGCCGTCGAGCCTCGCCGTGGAGGCCGCCTGGGACTGTGGAATGACGCTCGCCGGTTTCCTTCGTGACGGGCGTTTCAACGTCTACAGCAGTCCCGCCCGCATTTCATAGGTGCCGACTGGCACCCCGAACGTGAAAGCGGCGATCACCTCGAATCAACGACCTGGTGCCCTGCGGGCCTGGAGCATGGCGCATCCTGGCCGTCTGCTCAGCCGCGTGAAGAGGGCGCTGCGGATCCTGCGCGCCAGCCGCCGTCGCAGGCAACTGGCCGGGGTGACCTTCGTCGGCATTACGGGCACTTCCGGCAAAACGACGACGACGAGCCTGACCGCCGCCATCCTCGGAGCCGCCGGCCCCTGCCAGCAGACGCAGGCTTACAACAGCCTGGGTGATGTGGCGCGCGCCCTGAACCGTACCGGGCCCGGGCACCGGTACTGTGTGGCTGAACTTGCCGCTGCGGGGACAGGCACGATGGATGACCGGGTGCGCCTGTTCCAGCCTGACATCGCCGTGCTGACGGTGATTGGCCGCGAGCACATTTCTTCCTATGAAGGCATCGAAGCCATTGCAGCGGAAAAGGCCAAGGTCGTGCTCGGCCCGCCGGCTGACGGCGTTGCCGTGCTCAACATCGACGATCCGCTGGTGCGCGCCATCGGGGAGCGGGCGACCCGGCGCATCCTGTGGTTCGGCAGCGACCCGGCAGCCGACCTGCGCCTCATCGAGGCACGATCACGCTGGCCGGAGCCGCTGGCGCTGACGGTCGAATACGCCGGGGAACGCTACCAGATACCCACGTTGCTGCACGGCCGGCATCTCGCCGTACCCGTGCTGGCTGCCCTGGGCGTGGCGATTGTGGCGGGCCTGTCGCCTGCCACGGCCCTGCCGGTCATCGCGCAGTTCCAGCCGCTGGAAGGTCGCATGCAGGCAGTCACTGCTGCCGATGGCATCACCTGGATCCGGGATGACTGCAAAGCGCCTGCCTGGTCGTTCGCCGCGCCGTTCGACTTCCTGCGTGACGCACAGGCGCCACGCAAGGTGGCGATCATCGGCACCATTGGCGATACGCGGGGTGACAGTGGCCGCAATTACCGCAATTTTGCCCGCACAGCGCGCGCTGCCGCCGATCTCGTGGTTCTCGTGGGCCCGAACGGCCACCGGGGGTTGCGCGCGCGCAGTTCGCCGGAAGACAGCAGCATCCAGGCGTTCCCGACCACCCGCGAGGCCGGCACCTTCCTGCGTGAGGAACTGCGTGCCGGCGATCTCGTGCTCCTCAAGGCCTCGCACAAGGCTGACCACCTCATGCGGCTGATCCTGGACCGCGACGCACCGGTTAGCTGCTGGACGGAGGACTGCCGGGAGATCGCATTCTGCGCGCAGTGTCCACGTCTGCGGACCTGAGGTGCCGGACCTGAGGTGCCGGTGTTACGGTTGTTCGGCAGTGACAGTGTCCGGCATCCATTTGTCCATCTGGTTGCTGTGACACGAAAAAATAACCGAACAACCGTAACACCGGCACCTTTGCCGCTTTTCAATTCACCAGCACCAACGCCGGCTCCACTCGGGCAATCAACCGGAAGTCGCGATCTTCGTGCAGCAGCGGTTGTCCGGCCTCGATCGCGCAGCAGGCAATCAGGCAGTCATTGCCACTCCGCGGTGTGAAGCCGGCCCAGCGGCAGCGTGCATAGAGGTGCGCGGCGTTGCGCGCGAGTAGCCTGGAATCCGTCGGTACGAACCGCGGCAGCGTGAAGAACACCCGTTCGAGACGCAGGAAGTCCATACGACTGCTGGCGCCCCGCAATACTTCCAGCAGGACCACGTCGGGTAACTGGATCGGCTCTCCTCCGGCAAGGGCAGATGCCAGCCGGCGTGTACCAGGGGAGCTGGTTCCGCGCAGATGAGCAATCCATACGGAGCTGTCGACGATCACCGGCCTCGCGGCCGCCTGCCCCGCGGCTTGCGGGCGCCATACGCTCCCGCCGCTTCGGCGACTTGTGCGGCATCGTCGCCGGCCTTCGGGTCGTAGTCTGGATCTATCGTGCCACTACCAGCCAGCTTGAGCAGCCCGGCGTAATCCGGCTTGCTCACATATTCGCGCAGGGCGATATCTATCGTTTCACGCATGGTTTTCACCCCCGCCTTTCGCATGGCGCGTGCAATCAACTTCGGATCGAGAACAATATTGGTGCGCATAACCATACACCTAGGATGTGTATGAGGAGGATAGAAAGGAGGGGTTCACGGCGCAAGTGTCAAAATCCGGCTTTTTCGGCCGTCAGGTGCCGGTACTTCGGTTTCGGAAGCCCGAAATGCCCAGCGGATCAGTGGGCTGCCAGCGGCCCCATTCGTCCGCATAGCCAGTAGCAGCCTTCTCGTTGGGGAAACTGGTGAGCGCCTCTGATAACCGGCAATCAACGCAACGCGGCAGCGGCGGCCGGCCATGGTGGATGCGGAAGTTTCCGAAACCGAAGTACCGGCACCTTATGCACGGCAGAACTGAAGCGCCGCTGGCTCAGTTGCCCTTGTGCGCAGCGGCCTCCGCTTCGCGACCGAAGATGGTTTCCGCGAAGCGCTCGTCGAGGTCCTGAAGGCGCAGCATGCCTGTGGCGCTGGAATCGATTTCATCCATCGTCCCTGCGGGTGCAGGTGTATCGCTGCGGGCCTTGTTCTCGCTGCTGCCGAAGAGGGCTGCGGTGGGAGACTTCTGTTCTTCGGCCAGGCTGGCTGTGCTGCTGTCGGCACTGGTGCTGCGACTGGCGGTGCTGCCCGTGCTGCCGCCCGAGCCTGCGCTGGAGCTGGCGCGCAAGGCGAGGGTGAGTTCGCTGGGGGCCGGCAGTTCGCTCTTGCGGGGGATATTGGCGCTGATGCCCGCATCGGGATCGCGTTCGCCGGTGCCGGCCGCGGCAGGCTTCGGGGGGATGCCCCGCAAGGGCGCCGGACGCGCACTGGTGCCCGTGGGCCTGGCAGTGGCATCAGCTGCTGACTGGGGCGGGGTCATCGGCTTCCAGCCGAGCCCTTCTGCGGTGCGCTTGACGAAGTTGCCATCAGGGCGGCTCACGCCCTGCAGGCAGGCATCGCTCAGCGCTGCGTCGAGCAGGGTGTTGATGAGTCGTGGCACGCCGGCCACATAGCAGTAGACCGCTGCGCCGACGTTGCTCGACAGCAGCGTGGTCATGTCGGCGCCGATGGCCTCGATCTGGTGACGGATGTAACGATCGGTTTCCACCAGCGTCAGCGGGCGCACGCGATGGCGGAAGGCGATGCGCTGGCGCAGCTGGATCAGCGCCGGGACGTCGAGTTGCTGGTGGAGCGGGTGTGGCCCCATGAGCACGATATTCAGCTGGCAGCCGCGTTCACCCGCCAGGTTGGCGACACGCAGCAGGTGGCGGGCGACGTCGGTGCTGATGCCGCCGATGTCGAGGACCAGTACCAGCTGTTTACCCCCGGTTCCGAGCCGGCCCATCGTCGCACGCAGCTCATGGATTGCCTGCAGGGGGTGCGTGCTGGTGAATTCGGTGCCGAGTGCCAGGAGGATCGCCGCGTAGATGTCGGCGGGATCCCCGTAGCGCAGGTCGACCCGGGCGGCCATGATCCGGCTGCCGAGGGCGGCGAGGGCACGTTCGACCAGGGCGCTCTTGCCGACGCCAGGGCCGCCGGTGACCAGGGCCACGGCGTCCCGGGCAGTCAGCACATGCTGCAGTCTCCCCAGTGCCTCGGTCATCGTCGCGTTGGCCTGGAACAGGCGTTCGCCGGGTCCATGGATGAAGGGCCGATCCTGCAACTGGAAGTGTTCGCGGTACATGGGTGAATCTCGTTGAGGGAACCGCCGACCCCGCGAGCCCGGGATCCTCGTGTGCAGTCTGGATTATGTCGGTGCAACCGTGCGTTGACGCCGGTCACACTGGGCCTGCCGGCCGGCAGATCCGGGCCAGCCAGCAGGTGACCGGGGCCGTCTGGCAGGGTGCAACGAGCCTTCAAATTCCGGTGGCAGGCCACTACCATGGCCGCCCGGGGCGCCGGGTTGTCGTCGCGTCTGCATCAGGGCAGGGCTGGAACAGGGTCTGGCCCTGTGTCGGCCCCCACCCATCCCACCTACAACAATGAGCTGGATGACGTTCATGTCCGCAAACCTCATGCAAGCAGGCGATATCGTCGAGGCGCTGGGCCGGGCCATCGGGAGCGAGCACGTGCTCACCGACCCGGCGGACCGCGAGTTCTATGCCATGGACGTCTACAGCTTTCGCGAGCTGCCACTGGCGGTCGTGCGCCCGGGCTCGACGGCGGAGCTGCAGGCGATCGTGCGGCTGGCTGCAGCGGCGGGCGTGGCGCTGGTGCCCCGTGGCGGTGGTGCCTCCTATACCGACGGTTACCTGCCGACGACCCCCAATTCGCTGCTGGTCGATACCTCACGCCTGAACCGCATCATCGAGATCAACGTCCAGGACATGTACGTCACGGTGGAGCCGGGCGTGACCTGGGCCGGACTTTGGCAGGTGCTCAAGGAGAAGGGGCTGCGGACCTCCTTCTGGGGCCCCTTCTCTGGCATCAAGGCCACGGTCGGCGGTTCCGCATCGCAGAACAGCGCGAGCCTCGGCACCGGCAATTTCGGCATTTCGGCCGACGCCATCCTCGGGTTCGAGATCGTGCTCGCCAATGGCGAGATCCTGCGTACCGGTGCCTTTGCCGCTGCCAATGGCAAGCCCTTTTTCCGCTGGTATGGCCCGGACCTCACCGGCCTGTTCTGTGGTGATGCGGGTGCGCTCGGCATCAAGTCGAGCATCACGCTGCGGCTGATCAAGGCGCCGCCGCATGTCGGTGCCGCATCTTTCGGCTTCGACAGTTTCGAGCAGATGGCTGCGGGCATGGCGGCCGCTGCACGCGAGAACGTGGCGGCCGATAATTTCGCCGTCGACCCGAAGCTGCAGCAGGGCCAGCTCAGCAAGGCCAGCAGCAAGGATGCCGTTGCCGCTGCCCTGGCGGTGGCGAAGAATGCGCGCACGCCAGCGGAAGGCGCCGGGAAACTGCTGAAGATGGCGCTGGCAGGCAAGCGGGTGCTGACCAGCTATCCCTATGCGGCACACTATACGGTGGAAGGCGTCTCGGACGCCGAGGTCAGGGGCAAGCTCGCGGTGTTGCGTGCAGCGATCGGCACGCATGGCCAGGAGATGCCCAACACCGTGCCGACCGTGCTGCGCGCCATGCCCTTCATTCCCCTGTACCCGATCCTCGGCCCGAAGGGCGAGCGCTGGGTGCCCATGCACGGCATCATGCCGTTCTCGAAGATGAACGAGTTCCACGCGAAACTCGCGCGCCTGCATGCCGACAATGCCGGGCGCATGCAGCAGCTGAAGGTGGAGAAAGGCGCCATGTTCCTTGCCATCAACACGCACGCCTTTCTCTACGAGCCGGTGTTCTACTGGGAGGATGACCGCACGGCCTTCCACAAGCGCTACCTGCCGCAGGCCTACCTCGATACCCTGCCGCAGTACCCGGCCAACCCCGATGGCCGCGCACTGGTGCACGAGTTGCGTGCCGAGATCCGCAGGATCTTCGCCTCGGTGGGAGCGGTCCACATGCAGGTGGGCAAGACCTATGCGTACATGGAGGGTCGCCAGGCCGAAGCGGCGAACGCCATCCGGGAACTGAAGAAGCAGTTCGACCCGCAGGGGATCATGAACCCGGGTGCGTTGCAGCTCTGAGGAGCACAGCATTTCGCAGCACGTCCGGCAACGAGGGGGAGCCTGTGGGCGACCGGGCGGGTGGCAGCTCCGGTCACCGGCGGACGCCACGGGGCCGGTGCCGGCGGTTTCCATCTCGCTGCCCGCAGGCGTTAAACTGACACCATGGTGAAGTTCAGCCTCAACGGCCAGGATGTCAGCGTCGACGTCCCCGATGACATGCCCTTGCTCTGGGTGTTGCGTGACACACTGGGCTACACGGGCACCAAGTACGGTTGTGGCATGGCGCTGTGCGGTGCCTGTACGGTACATGTCGGCGGGCAGGCGATGCGCTCCTGTGTCGTGCCAGTCGCCAGCGTGGCCGGGCGCGCGGTCACGACCATCGAGGGTATCGGCAGCCTGGAGCAGCTCCATCCCGTGCAACAGGCCTGGGTCGATGAGCAGGTACCCCAGTGTGGGTACTGCCAGCCCGGCATGATCATGGCAGTGGCTGCCTTCCTGGAGCAGAACCCGCGGCCCGATGACGAGGCGATCAACCGTTCCATCACCAATATCTGCCGTTGCGGAACCTACCCGCGGATCCGCCGCGCCATCCACCGCGCCGCCGAGTTGCGGCGCCAGTCCACCTGAGCAGGAAAAGAGGGTTCCATGTCCGAGCGTTGCCTGTCACGGTCCGCGAGGGTCGTTGTTTTCGCAGGGCTGACTGCAGTGCTGGCCGCCTGTGGCGCCGAGCCGACCCCGGGCACAGCAGCATCGGCCGCAGCTCCTGCAACTGCCGCACCGGCTGCCGTGGTGCCCGTGGATGCACCGCCGGCAGATCCCGAACTCGCCGCGCGCATCGCCGGCGCCGATCTCAAGCGCGGCAAGGTACAGTTCTTCCAGTGCCGGGCCTGTCACGGCCTCACACCCGAAGCCGAGCCCGGCAAGATCGGTCCGACACTCTACGCCGTCATTGGCCGGCCGGCGGGCAGTGTCCCGGGTTACAGCTACTCCAATGCCGTCGTCCAGTCCGGCATCACCTGGAGTGTCGAGCAGATCGACCGCTGGCTGCAGCGGCCCAGTGACTTCCTGCCGGGCAACAAGATGGTGTTCGTCGGTATCCAGGACCCGCAGGATCGCGCCAACATCATCGCCTTCATCCAGGAGGAGACAGCCAGGGTGGCGGCGCAATAGGCACCTGCACCGTGCCGTCCTAGCCGGAGAAGCGATTGAAGGCCACGGCTGTCCAGGCCAGTGCCGCCAGCAGCAGGCTCAGCAGGACGGCAGCCGATCCCATGTCCTTGGCGCGGCCTGAGAGTTCGTGGATCTCCGGCCCGACCCGGTCGACGACGGCTTCGATGGCGGAGTTGAGCAACTCCACGACCAGCACCAGCAGGCAGGAGCCAATCAGGAGTACCCGCTGGACGGCAGTCTGGCCCAGCCACAGCGCGGGTACGATGAGCACCACACAGAGCAGGGCTTCCTGCCGGAAGGCTTCCTCGTTGTGCCATGCGGCACGCAGGCCCGCCAGCGAATATGAGGTCGCGGCGAAGAGACGCCGGAAGCCGCGCTGGCCGCTCTTGGGCATGACTGCATTCCTCGCCGGCGTCTGCCGGGTGGTCGGGTATCCAGGCGGTGGATCATAACAAGCCGGTGAACGCTGCATGAACGGCATCGAACATCGCAATCGAGGTGTACAGACGATGAAGCGCATGCAACTTGTCCTGGCGGCCGGGCTGCTGCTGGCAAGCCCGCTCGCTCCCGCAGCCGTATCAGATGCCGAGTTCCAGGCGCTGAAGGACGCTGTGGCAACCCTGAGCCGGAAACTGGCCGATGTCGAGCAGCAGCTGGCCGTGGAAAAGGCGCGCAATGCACCGGCTGAGACGGCGCCTGCTGCTGTTGCCGATGCAGCCACTACACCAGCCGGGGCGACGCCACCGCCGCAGCCGGCGGCCGCATCCTGGACAGACAAGGTATCGCTGCAGGGGGACTTCCGGTTTCGCCACGACAGTATCGACCAGGAAGGCAAGGTTGACCGCAACCGTGAGCGCATCCGTGCGCGCCTCGCTCTCACGGCCAGACCCCATGAAAACCTGGAAATCGGCTTCGGCCTGTCGACGCGGCCGAATGCCGACCCGGCGTCTGGCAACCAGACCCTCGGTGGTGGCGCCTCGGGCAAGGATATTTACCTCGACCTGGCCTATTTCAACTGGACTGCCCGGCCAGGCCTGGATATCTCCGGCGGCAAGATCCACAACAACCAGTACCGCCCCGGTGGCAACGGACTGATCTGGGATGCGGACCTGCGTCCCGAGGGCTTTGGCTTGAATTATCGGAGTGGCGCGTTCTTCGCCAACCTGCTGG
>CAZQGA010000061.1:9527-9825 GCA_964592735.1 uncultured Chromatiaceae bacterium
ATTTCGACATCAACAGCGCCGGCAAGGGTGCCTTCTATGTCGTGGCTGGCAAGCCGGCGCAATACTACGGCAACAGCATCGATGCTGCTGGACGCTACCTGTACGATTACCGTGAGCTGGAGGGCTTTGCCGACCTCAGTTTCGAGTTTCTCGATTTGCCAGCCAGCGTGTTCTTCGACTATGTGCGCAACCTCGATGCCGATCGCCTCGATTCCGGCTGGGCCGCAGGCATGCAAGCCGGTGCGGCAAAGGCGCGTGGCAACTGGCAGCTGTCGTATGTCTACCAGGATCTGGAGCG
>CAZQGA010000062.1:0-9815 GCA_964592735.1 uncultured Chromatiaceae bacterium
ATCCAGCACTGCCGGTCGAGCGACGCCTCCGCTTCGGTTTCCAGCAGCCGGTAATGCAGGTTTGCAGCGTCGTCGATTGAGCGGAAGTGTTCGCGGTATCCGGCCGCGAGCGCGAGGCCAAAATCCGCCAGGCCCAGGCCGCCTGCGCGCAACTCATGCAGCACCTGCGCGGACGGCGTCGCCTCCGGCTCGGCAAGCAGGGCAGCACACTCACGCACCGCCGCCTGGCAGGCCCCGTCGCTGCCCCCATCCAGCAACGCAGCGACCTCCTGCATGCTGCGCAGGATCTCCCCGGCCCAGGTCCGCATCGGCACCTCACGACCCTGGCGGCGCAACTGCAGGCCCGGCTCGCGGCCACGCCGGGCAACGGTCCGGTGATTGAAATCGATGTCACCCTGCTCCGCGGGATCGACCGGCGGACTGTCCCACAGCAGGCAATACACGAGGAACACCTCGGCAAACCGCAGTTCCCGTTCATTGATGCCGGCGGGCGTGAAGGGATCCAGGTCCAGGGCCCGGAGCTCCAGATACTCGATGCCACCGCGGCGCAATGCCGACGTGGGCCGCTCACCGCTCAATGCCGAACGCTTCGGACGAACCGTACTGTAGTACTCGTTCTCGATTTGCAGCAGATTGGGGTTCAGCTGCCGCCATTTGCCATCCACCTTGAGACCGATACGCTCGAACTCCGGGTGCGGTGTATGAATGGCGCGTGTCAGGTCGGCGATGTACTCCTCCAGGCTGTTGGCGGAAATCCAGATGCCGGCCTGGCTGGCATTCTTGTAGCCGATGTCGCTCATGCGCAGCGATGTTGCATGCGGTGCAAACCAGGTCTCGCTGTCGAGTTCCCTGATGCCTGGTCCGCCATCGGGCAGAAAGCTGCGGCAGGCCGCGGGCGAACTGCCAAACAGGTAGAGCAGCAGCCAGTCCATGCGGCGTACGTTGCGCACGGCATCGAGATAGGCCACCGACTTCAGCGCCAGGGGATCGCTGGCCGCCTGCCCGAGCCCGGCGTATGCAGGCCAGAAATCACCAGGCAGCGAAAAATTGAAATGGACACCCGCAATCGCCTGCATGTAGCGGCCGTAGCGATACCCCAGCCCGCGGCGGTAGACGGTCTTCATGCCGGCGACGTTGGAGCTGCCATAGCGCGCAATGGGGATGTCGTGCTCGCCGCGCAACCGGCAAGGCATGGACAGTGGCCAGAACAACTCCGTGCCGATCGCCGGCCAGGCGAACTGGTGGATGTCGGCCAGGAAAGCCAGGGTCGCCGCCGTACTGCGCTGTGGCGGTGTAATGAATTCAATCAAGGCTTCGGAGTAGTCCGTGGTGATGTAACGGTGGGTCAATGCGGAACCCAGAGCCACGGGGTGGCCAGTCTGCGCCACGTGGCCGTCCGGCGTGACGCGCAGGCACTCCTTCTCCACGCCGCGCAACCCCCCGCACAGCAGGTCGGGTTGCCGGAGGGCAGCCAGGCCTGCAACACGTGCCTCGAACTGCCGCCTCACCGCGGTGGATCCCGGTCAATCATCCGCACAAGAGTACACGGCCGGGATGCCCCGGAGTACCCGCACGCCCGACAGGGAACCGCCCGGTCGGGGCAACGGTCTACCCGGTCAACCACTGCGGCAGCGGAAATCGCCGATGAAAGCCTTCACCCTTGCAGCCATCATCACCAGCCTGCTCCTCGCCGATCCCGCCCTCGCCTTCCGCTGCGGCAACAGGCTGGTGCGCGAGGGTGACCTGCAAGCCAAGGTCCGGCAATTCTGCGGTGAACCCGCGGCAAGCACCCGTACGGTGCTCTATCGTCATGAGTTTTCCGCGCCGTGGCGGGCACTACACCTGTCGAATGCCGATACACGGCTGTCGGCCGGCACCGGCAGGCGACACCAGCACCTGACCGTGGAGATTCTCGTCGAAGAGTGGACGTACAACTTCGGTCCCCACCGTCTGCTGCGCGTGGTTCGCTTCGAGGATGGCGCGGTGGCCACCACCCGCCACGAGGGCTACGGCTGGCAGGAATAGGCTGCTGTGGCACACCGTGCGGCCGACGGGCCTAGGGTGGCGGTGGATTCGCGAGCAGGCTGATGCTGACACGATTGTTGCGACGTGCGACTGCATTCCATTCGCCCGCAGTGATGCCTTCCAGGGCGGGCGGATAGGGCACTGCAGGCTGCCCGGCACCATGGGCCACCAGTTCGATGCGCAGTGCAGGATCGGCAGCGCGACTGGCCAGGTAGTTGGCGAATGCCACGGACTGCCGTCCTGACACAGCCCGCGCCTCCTCGGGCAGAAGACCAATGCGCGTACAGCGCTCAGCCGGCAGATCTTCAGGTGCCAGTGCCAGCACGCCATCGGCTGCAGATGCATAGCAGAAGTCACCGATGTGGCCGTCAAGCCGCACGATCCCGGCAAAACCGAGCGCAGCAAGCCGTTCCACCAGCCCGCGCAGGATCTCCAGCCGCTGGCCGGCAAATGGCTCGCTGCCCGGCGCGTAGAGCGCCGCCTGGTTGACGCCCCATTCCAGGGCCCCGATGAAATCGGCGTAGCGGTTCGCCGCCGCATCACGCTCGCTGGCCTGCAGTGCCTGGTCATTGACCGCATCGAGCGTCGTGGCACGGCGCAGGTTGAGCGCCGCCATCAGGCTGGCGTTCTGGTCGACGGCACTGCGCCATTTGCGCTGGGCATCCATGCTCAGGAAGAAGAACGTCACGGCAGCGGCGGCCAATGCCAGCAGGAGCAGGAGCAAGGGCCCGGTACGGCGCTGCACGGGCGGCACAGGAGCCACGTCGCGCGCCCGCTCATGCTCGCGCAGGGCACGCGCCACCGCGGTCTGCACCTCGGCACGGATCTCCTGTGCCTGGTGCACCAGCAGGGATTGGACCCAGAGTTCGAGGTCACTGCGGGGATCAGCGGCGACGTGCGGCGGCAGCGATTCACCCGCGATGACCGGTGCCGGCACCCCCCGGTCACCGGCAGTGGGTGGCGGCGCCACACTGCCCGTCTCGACAAGATGCAACGACTGCAGCAGATCGGACACCTCCACCGGCTTGATCTGCTTGGGCAACACGCCAACAGCGCCGAGCGCACGGGCCTGCCCGACATAGAGATCCCCAGCCTGGGAGGTGTACATCATGATGGGAATGGTGGCGGTGGCCGGATTGGCCTTGATGACCTTGACCGCCTGCAGGCCGTCCATGCCCGGCATCAGGTGATCCATGAAGATGACATCAGGCCGGCTGTGGCTGAGGAACTCGAGGGCCTCCTCAGCGGAAGCAGCCGTCTCTACGCGCAGATGGTTCGCGGCCAGCACTGCGGCCAGCGCCTGTCGCGCAGTCCGGCTGTCATCGACGATCAGTGCGCACTTGGACACGATGGCCAGAAGCTCACCACGCTGGACATAACCCGTCGCAGCCTCATTCTAGCGTCTGCGGACGCTGACGTTTTTGCGCAAGTTCGCACTGCGGGAAGGACCACCCGTCGGGATGGGGCGGCCCGGGGAGGCCCGGAGCGCGCCTGAACGGTAGCGAAGGGTCTCCCCGCCGCCCCGCCAGTGCACCATCAGTCAGATCGATCCAGCCCGTCCGCTGCTAGAATCAACTGACATCCGGCCTCCGGGTCCAGCCCCGGAGAGGGGATCCAGAGGCGCCCGCACAAAAATGAACACGCACGCGGACGCCAGGAAGCAGCCATGAAACCGCCGAGTCTGCTGCTCAAGTACCTGCTCATCACGGCGGCCATCTGCGCCGTGGCGGTCATTCTCACGGGCCTCAGCCTCTTTGTGACCTTTCGTTCCTCACTGGACACCGCGCTCAGCCAGGGGGCCCTGGTCTTCCAGGACCAGATGATGATGCGGTTCGAGGAGCACGCGCGGCACACGACCCGCATTGTTGCCGCACGGCTCGACGCCCTGGCACAAAACGGCAGGCGGACGGAAATCCGCGACACCCTGCAGCGCGCTGCTGAGCTCGATGGCGCAAGCCTGATCGTGGTTTTCGATGCCACTGGCACCGTCATCGCGCAATCCGGCGATCCCGTACTGCTCCCGCAGCTCGATGCCATCAAACCCGGTGATGTCCTGAGCCGTGACAACCACATCGCTGCCCGCATGCCAATCGGGCAAGCCGGCTCGGTTGGCCAGGTCTTTGACCTCAGCGCGACCCATATCGGGACCGGCGTACTGCACAACCTGATGGTTGCGCTGGTCGACAAATACGGCCGTGACACGCTCCTCGGAGCAGGTGCCGTGGCTACAGCCGTGATGGCCGGCATCTTTTCGCTGCTCGTGGTGTTCATCAGGCGCCAGGTTGGCGATATCCACTTTCTCACCCGCAGCACCGAGCGCATGACTGCCGGCCAGTACGATGACAGCATCAGCCTGCCACGCCGGGACGAGCTCGGGAACCTGGCAGCAAGTTTCGACGGGCTGCGCCAGCGGCTGCAGAACACCACCATCTCCCGCGACTACCTCGACAAGATCCTCAGCAGCATGAGCGAGGCGCTGTTCATCGTCAGTCCCCAGGGAATCATCACGCGGGTCAATGCCGCGGCCAGCAGGCTCCTCGACCTGCCGGAGGCGACACTGATGGGCAAGCCGATGAGCACCCTGCTGGCTCCGCTGCATCACGAGGAATTCACGCTGCGGGATACCGGTACCCAGGCCCGGGAAGGCACGCTGATCAACCAGGCCGGCCGGGAGGTGCCCGTGTCCTTCACGGTATCCGCGATCCAGGATGTCGAGCCCGCCTTCCGCGGCTTCATCATCGCCGCACGCAACATCGCCGAGCGCAAGATCGCCGAGCAGCGCATCCGCTACCTCGCGCGGATCGACGCCCTCACCAAGGTGCCAAACCGCATGCAGTTCCAGCATCTGCTGCAGCGGGCCATTGCGCGGGCCAGCCGCCGGGTACGCGGCTTCGGGCTCCTGTACCTCGACGTGGACCGCTTCAAGGAAATCAACGACATCTACGGCCACAGTGCCGGCGACCTTTGCCTGGAGACGCTGACCGCACGGGTGGGCCGGATGTTGCCGCAGGACGCCATCATCGGCCGCTTCGCGGGCGACGAGTTCGGCATCATCCTCGAGAACCCCGACAGTATCGTTGACCCCAGCCTGCACCTGGCCAACACGGCCCGGGAAATCCTGCAGGAGCTGGCCCGGCCGCTGCCGTTCCACGGCCACCAGATCCACATGACGGTCAGCATTGGCATTGCGGCCTACCCCACCGATGCCCGCAACGTCATCGACCTGGTGCGCAGCGCCGACTCGGCCCTGTACCACGCCAAGCGGGCGGGCGGCGACACCTTTGAGTTCTTCGACCCGGAGATGAACGCCGCTGCCACTGAGCGGCTCATGCTGAAAAGCCGGCTACGCCGGGCCTACCAGCGCGAAGAGCTGCTGGTGCAATACCAGCCCAAGGTGGACCTGCGGACCGGTCGCGTGGCCGGCGCAGAGGCGCTGGTGCGCTGGGAGATGTCCGAGGGCGGCCTCGTCCTGCCTTCTGAATTCATCCCGCTCGCGGAGGAAAGTAACCTCATCCTGGACATCGGCGAGTGGGTGCTCGACCGTGTCTGCCGCGATTTCCAGGCCTGGAAATCGCAGCTGCCCCTGTCCGAGAAAATCGCCGTCAACCTTTCACTGAAGCAACTGCGCCAGCCGGATTTTCCCCAGCGGGTCGCCGCCATCTGCAGGCGTCACAGCGTGCCGCCCACCAGCCTGGAACTGGAGATCACCGAGTCCACCCTCATGGAAGACCCGGACCGGACGGTGAAAATCCTCGACGAGCTCTACGCCATGGGACTCTCGCTGGCGATCGATGACTTTGGTACCGGCTATTCGTCGTTGAGCGCCTTGCAGAAATTCCCCATCAATACGCTGAAGATCGACCAGTCCTTCGTCCGCGACGTGACCGCGGATGCCGATGACGCCACCATCGTCGCCACGATCATCCAGATG
Source organism: uncultured Chromatiaceae bacterium (assembly GCA_964592735.1). GTDB lineage: Bacteria > Pseudomonadota > Gammaproteobacteria > Steroidobacterales > QUBU01. Next base: position 5,957 of record CAZQGA010000062.1, read on the forward strand.
GGCCACGGGCTGAAGCTCCGCGTCGTTGCCGAGGGCGTGGAATCCCCGCACCAGCTCGCATTCCTGCGTTCGACCGGCTGCGACTATGTGCAAGGCCTGCTGTTCGGCCAGCCGATGAATGCGCCGCAGTTCATGGATTTGCTCCTGTCACAGCGCCACGGCGCAGCAGTGTTCCGCCCGCTGTTCGGTTGAGGCGGCCTGAGGGGCTGCGGCATAATCGGCGGGCGCCGCCAAACCAAGAGGCATCCGCCATGAAGAGCTTCGCTCCCGTTTTCCTCGGCATCCTGGCTGCCACCGCGTTGCAGTCCGCCCTGGCCGCCTGTGAATACCCGGGTGAAATCAGCATACCGGACGGTGCCAGCGCCACCGAGGCCGAAATGAAGGCGGCCAGTCAGACCATGAAGCAGTACATGGCGACCGTGGAGAGCTACCTCGCCTGCCTTGACGAGGAAGAAAAGGGGCTGGGTGACACGGTCAGCGAGGAACAGAAGAAGCTCCACACCCAGCGGCACAACGCCGCGGTGGATGCCCTCAATGCCGTGGCTGGCCGGTTCAACGAGCAACTGCGCATCTACAAGAAGAAAACCGCCCGATAGCACCCGGGGGCTGCGGCAAGTACCGCTCCCGGACCAGGTTTTTTCGGTGATAGAATCCCGGCCCCGTTGATGGCCCCGGCCTGGCGTTCGCGCTGAGCCCGACGGCCGCATGAGAACCAGGTTTCAGCTTTTCCGGAGAAGGGCTTCCCATGACCCAAGCCGCCAGAGTCACCATTACCGGCGCCGCCGGCCAGATCGGCTACCAGCTCGCCTTCCGCATCGCATCGGGCCAGTTACTCGGCGCGAACCAGCCCGTGATCCTGCAGTTGCTGGAAATCACGCCAGCGCTCAACGCGCTGAGGGGCGTGATGATGGAGCTCGAGGATTGCGCCTTTCCGGCCCTGCAGGGCGTGGTCGTCACTGACCAGCCCAGCGAGGCTTTCCGTGATGCCGACTATGCGCTGCTCGTGGGTGCCAAGCCCCGCGGCCCGGGCATGGAGCGGGCCGATCTGCTGAAGGAAAACGCCCGGATCTTCTCCGTGCAGGGCAAGGCGATGAACGACCACGCCAGTCGCAACATCCGCGTCCTGGTCGTCGGCAACCCGGCCAACACCAACGCGCTGATCGCCCAGCGCAATGCACCAGACCTCAATCCCGCCAACTTCACCGCCATGACGCGCCTGGACCACAATCGCGCGCTGGCACAGCTGGCAGCAAAGACGCGAACACACGTCAACCACATCCGGCGCATGACGATCTGGGGCAACCACTCCTCGACCCAGTACCCCGACATCAGCCAGGCGCTGGTGAACGACCGTGCTGCCCCGGACCTGGTGAGCCAGGAGTGGGTGGCCAGCGAATTCATCCCGACCGTGCAACAGCGCGGCGCGGCCATCATCAAGGCGCGCGGGCTTTCCAGTGCCGCTTCGGCCGCCTCCGCCGCCATCGATCACATTCGCGACTGGGCACTGGGCACACCCGGCGATGACTGGGTCAGCATGGCCGTGCCCTCGGACGGCAGCTACGGCATCAAGGAAGGCATCATCTATTCCTACCCCTGCCGCTGCAGCAAGGGCAAATACGAGATCGTGCAGGGTTTGCCGGTCAGCGACTTCAGCCGCGCTCGCATGGATGCCACCGAGCAGGAACTGCGCGAGGAGCGTGCCGCGATCGCCGATCTGCTGCCAGGCTGAACTGACACAGGCTGCCGGGCACTGCCGGGTGGCGTCTTGCACAGGATGAGGGGTCGGACGGAGGTCCGGCCCCTTTTTCGTTAATATCGCACAGGCGCCCGGCCACCCCCACGGAGAATCCCGCGGTGTTTGATTTCCTCGTCTGGCTGTTCTGGACCCTGGCACTGGCTGGTACCGGCCTGGCGCTCGCCTATCGCCGCGTCGACCTGCGCACCAGCACCGCAACGCTGGCGATCGCGCTGCTGGTGTACATGGCCATGGCCGGCGCCTGGTGGTGGTGGAACCTGCTGCTCATCGCAGGCTGGGCAGGCCTTGCCGCACTCAACCTCGGGGAACTGCGGCGCGAACACATCACGGCACCGCTGCTGCGCTTCTACCGCACCCTGGTGCCCCAGCTCTCCGACACCGAGCGGGAGGCCCTGGAGGCCGGCACCGTATGGTGGGATGGTGAGCTCTTCACCGGCCTGCCCGACTGGTCGAAGCTCGAGGCGCTGCCGCCGGCCCGGCTGTCGGACGCTGAGCGGGCCTTCCTCGAGGGCCCCACCGAGGAGTTGTGCCGTCGTCTCGATGACTGGCAGATCACGCACGAGATCGGCGACATGCCGCAGGAAATCTGGGATTACATCATCGAGCAGCGATTCTTTGCGATGATCATCCCGCAGCGCTACGGTGGCCTGGAGTTCTCACCGCTCGGCGTCGCCATGGTGCTGGCAAAGCTCGCGGGCCGCAGCGCGGTTGCCGCCTCGACCATCGGCGTGCCGAACTCGCTGGGGCCGGCTGAACTGCTGGTTCACTACGGCACCGACGCGCAGCGGGACTACTACCTGCCGCGGCTGGCGTCCGGCGAGGAAATCCCCTGCTTCGCCCTGACCAGCCCACGGGCGGGATCGGATGCCTCCTCCATTCTCGACACCGGCGTGGTCTGCCGGGGCACATTCCGCGGCGAGGAGACCATCGGCATCCGGCTGAACTGGGACAAGCGCTACATCACGCTCGCTCCGATTGCGACCGTGCTCGGGCTGGCATTCAAGCTCTACGATCCCGACCATCTCATTGGCAACAAGGACGAGCACGGCATCACCGCCGCACTCATCCCGACCGACCTGCCGGGCATCGAGATCGGCCGGCGGCACTTTCCCATCAACATCCCCTTCCACAACGGACCGACCCGCGGCCACGACGTCTTCGTCCCGGTGGATTACATCATCGGCGGCCGCGAACGCGCCGGCCAGGGCTGGAAGATGCTGATCGAGCAGCTCTCGGCTGGCCGCGGCGTGACGCTGCCGGCCAACGCCATGGGCGGCGGCCGCATGGCTGTGCACACCACCGGCGCCTACGCCCGCATCCGCCGGCAGTTCAACCTGCCCATCGGCCAGTTCGAAGGCGTGGGCGAGGCGCTGGCACGCATCGCCGGCTACACCTATATCATCAACGCCGCGGTGACGGTGACCTGCACCGTACTCGGACGCGGGGAAAAGCCGGCCGTGCCCTCGGCCATCCTCAAGTACCACTGCACGGAGATGGCCCGGCAGATCGCCAATGACGCCATGGACATCCACGGCGGCAAGGGCATCATCCTCGGCCCGAAGAACTACCTCGCACGCAGCTACGAAGTGCTGCCGGTGGCGATCACGGTGGAGGGCGCCAACATCCTCACCCGCAGCCTGATCATCTTCGGCCAGGGTGCCATCCGCTGCCACCCGTTCGTGTTGAAGGAGATGGAAGCCGCCAAGGAACCGGACTTCGAGCGCGCCCTGGCGGGGTTCGACCGGCACCTGTTCGGCCATATCGGCTACGCCATCAGCAATGCTGCGCGCTCGTTCTGGCTGGCACTGACCCACGCCCGCTACAGCAACGTGCCCGTCGATGGCCCGACGGCGCGTTTCTACCAGCACATCAACCGCTTCAGCGCCGCCTTCGCCCTGTCGGCGGACGTGGCCATGCTCACGCTCGGTGGCGGACTGAAGCGTCGTGAGATGCTCTCCGCCCGGCTCGGCGACGTCTTCAGCGCCATGTACCTGGCGAGCATGGTGCTCAAGCACTACGAGAACCAGGGTCGGCAACCGGCAGACCTCCCGCTGGTGGAATGGGCCTGCCGGACGCTGCTCTACGACGCGCAGGAACAGTTGC
>CAZQGA010000063.1:0-9695 GCA_964592735.1 uncultured Chromatiaceae bacterium
GTGAGCGTCGGACAGGAGGAGGGCTCGACGGCGACGAGGCGCACGGCCTTGCCGGCGGCCTTGTCGGCGTAGAACGGGAAGGCAATGCCGGCGAAGTTGGAGCCGCCACCGCAGCAGCCGAAGACGATGTCCGGGTAGTCGCCGGCCATGGCCATCTGCTTCTTCGCTTCCTGGCCGATGATCGTCTGGTGATGCATCACGTGGTTGAGTACGGAGCCGAGTGCGTAGTTGGTGTCTGCGCGGCCGGCAGCTTCCTCGACCGCCTCGGAGATGGCGATGCCGAGGGATCCGGGCGTGTCGGGATGCTGCGCGAGGATCTGCCGTCCGGCGTTCGTCATCGTCGTGGGACTCGCGAAAACTTCCGCACCCCAGGTCTGCATCAGCGAGCGGCGGTACGGCTTCTGCCCGTAGCTCACCTTGACCATGTAGACGCGCACTTCGATGCCGAGCAACTGGCCGGCGAGCGCGAGCGAGCAGCCCCACTGGCCGGCGCCCGTCTCGGTGGTCAGGCGGCGGATGCCTGCCTGCCGGTTGTACCAGGCCTGCGGGATCGAGGTGTTCGGCTTGTGCGAGCCGGCCGGGCTCACCGATTCATTCTTGTAATAGATCTTCGCCGGGGTCTTCAGCGCCTGCTCGAGCCGGTGGGCGCGGTGCAGCGGGCTCGGCCGCCAAAGCCGGTAGATCTCGCGCACCTCCTCGGGGATGGCGATCCAGCGCTCGGCGGAGACTTCCTGCTCAATCAGCGCCATCGGGAAGATCGCCGCCAGCGCATCGAGTCCAACCGGCTTGCCGTCGGGCCCCAGCGGTGGTGGCGGCGGGCTCGGCAGGTCGGCAACCACGTTGTACCAGTGGGTCGGCAGTTCGGACTCGGGCAGGAGGAATTTGGTCGTCATGGCGGGGCTCTGGTTGGAATGGCGCACAGTTTACCAACTCGGCCAGCGGATGAGCGGGAGGTGGTGGGTATGCCGGTGGTGATCCAGCTGCCGGACGGAGCCGATATCGGGGCACTGCCCCACGCCCCTGATCTCCCTGGCCCGGGATTGACCCATCCCCCGGGAGGGGATAGCCTGACGGCAGATCTGCTGGGAGTCCCTGCGATGCCTGGTCCTGCCGCCCGCCTGCGCGCGCCCCACATCCACGCGAGCCACGCTGAGGTCGTCAACCGCCTGAAGCGTGCCGGTGGCCACCTGCAGACGATCATCGGCATGATCGAGAGCGGGCGCGACTGCCTGGAAGTAGCCCAGCAATTGCAGGCGGTGGTAAAGGCGGTGGAGGGCGCCAAATCGGTGCTGATCCATGACCATGTGGAACACTGCCTGGAGGCGGCGATGGGGCCGACGACGCGTGAGCAGCGTGCCACCCTGGAGCAGTTCAGGAAAATCACCCGGTACCTCTGAGGCTTCATCGGCAGATGCCATGATCAAGGCTGCGATGGACTGGCTGGGCTTCGGTGCCGCGGGACATGGCGTCAGCGGCCATGCCCATGGCCACGACCACCAGGGTGGCCACAGCCATGGCGTCATCGACCCGGCCATCGCCAGCACGGAGCGCGGCATCTGGGCCATCAAGTGGTCCTTCATTGGCCTCATCATCACGGCGCTGGCACAGATGGTGGTGGTGTCGTTGTCCGGCAGCGTGGCCCTGCTTGCCGATACCATCCACAACATTGGTGATGCGGCCACGGCAGTTCCGCTCTACGTGGCCTTCTGGTTTGCGCGGCGCAAGCCGGACCGGCGCTTTACCTACGGCTACGGCCGGGTCGAGGACCTCGCCGGCCTGGTGGTGGTGGCGTTGATCCTCTTCAGTGCGCTGGTGGCGGGTCACCAATCCATTGACCGGTTGCTCAACCCGCAGCCGGTTGCGCACCTGGGTGCAGTGGCAGCAGCCGGCATCGTCGGCTTCCTTGGCAACGAGGGCGTGGCCGTGTTCCGCATCCGTGTCGGACGCCAGATCGGGAGTGCGGCGCTGGTTGCCGATGGCTACCACGCCCGCGTCGATGGCCTGACCAGCCTGGTGGTGGTGCTCGGCGCCAGCGGTATCTGGCTGGGCTTCCCGCTGGCGGACCCGATCGTCGGTCTGGTGATCACCGTGCTGATCTTCGGCATCGTCTGGCAGTCGGCGCGGGCGGTGTTCTCGCGCATGCTGGATGGCATCGAGCCACAGGTCGTGGCCCAGCTGGAACATGCAGCCGCCGGCGTGGCGGGTGTGCGCGGCCTCGCCAACGTGCGCGCCCGCTGGGTGGGACACCGCCTCCATGCAGAGGCGGATCTCATCGTCGATCCGGCGCTCCCCGTGCGTGATGCGGTCGTCCTCGCGGACCGGGTGCGCCGGGTCGCGTTCGGGCACCTGCCGGTGCTCGACTCGTTGCGACTCGCCTTTCCCGACGGTGGGGTGGTGGCGCGTGGCAGTGTCCGCCCGCATCATGGGGAACATGGGCACGGACAATCACGCTGATGCCGCGACGGCCTGGCATGCGCTGAGCGGCGAGGCGGCGCTGTTGCAACTGGGTTCCGGGCCGGACGGGCTCACGGCGGGTGAGGCGGCGCGGCGGCTCGTGGCCTGCGGCGCCAACAGCCTGCCACATGCGCCGGCACCGACGCTGGCGAGGATTTTCCTGCGCCAGTTCCGCAGCCCGCTCATTTATCTGTTGCTTGCTGCTGCTGGCCTTGCTGCCGCCACCGGCAACATCCGCGATGCGCTGTTTATCCTCGCTGCGCTGTTGGTCAACGCCGTGCTCGGTGCTGTCCAGGAAGCCCGCGCAGACCGCAGCAGCCGTGCCCTGCGCCGTCTCCTGCAGCTGCGGGCGACGGTGCTGCGTGCAGGCGGGCTGGCGGTGATTGCCGCCGAGCAACTCGTGCCCGGAGACATCATCGATCTCGAGCCGGGCGTGCGGGTGCCGGCCGATGCGCGCCTGCTGGCGGCACAGGGCCTGCAGATCGACGAGTCACTGCTGACCGGCGAATCGCTGCCGGTGGACAAGCGGGCAGACTGGATGGGCCCGGCGGCCGCGCTGGCCGAGCGGCGCAACCTGGCACATGCCGGCACTCTGGTGGTGCGCGGCCGGGCCCGGGCCGTGGTGACCGATACCGGACAACGCACTGCGGTGGGCCGCCTGGCGCTGGCGATGCTCGAGGCTCCGCCGGGTGAGCCACCCCTGATGCAGCGCCTCGCGGCATTCAGCAGCCGCATTGGGGTGGTCATTGTGGTGGCTTCCCTCGGGGTTGCAGCCCTCGGAGTGCTCTTGCGTGGCTACGCCTGGATCGACATGGCGATCTTCGCCATTGCGCTCGCCGTCGCCGCGATTCCCGAGGGCCTGCCCGTTGCCCTCACCGTCGTGCTGGCCGTGTGCACCAGCCGCATGGCACGTCGCGGCGTCATCGTGCGCCGGCTGGCGGCCGTCGAGGGGCTGGGCAGTTGTACGCTCATCGCCAGCGACAAGACCGGTACGCTTACCTGCAACGAGATCACCGTACGGGAGGTCGGGCTTGCGGATGGACGCTGTTATGGCGTCTCCGGCGAGGGCTTCGCACCACTGGGTGCGGTGCACTGGCAGGGTGTGACGGTGGATGCCGCCGGGCCAGCACCGCACGCCGCGCTCGTGGAGTTCGCCCGTGCCGTGGCGCTCTGCAATGAGGCGGAATTGCACGCGCGCAATGGTGGCTGGGACTGGCGCGGCGATCCGACGGACGTGGCGCTGCTCAGCTTTGCCCGCAAGCTCGGCCTCGAGCCGGAGGCCGAGCTTGCGGCGAGCCCCCTGCGGGCGGCCATTCCCTTCGAACCGGAGGCGCGGTTCGCGGCAACGCTGCACGGGGCCGGCCCACAGGCCGAGTTGCTGGTGAAGGGTGCACCCGAACGCATCGCTGCCATGTGTGCCGATGCCGCGGCAGCAGCCCGCATGCTCGCAGCCGCGGAAGCCATGGCAGGGCGTGGCCTGCGCGTGCTGGCGGTGGCCACAGGTTCCCTGCAGGCAGACGTGCGCCCGTTGCCCGCCGCACCGGCCGGCCTGCGCCTGCTCGGTATCGTCGGCATGATGGATCCCGCACGCCCCGGTGCCGCCGAGGCCATCCGCGTTGCTGCGGGGGCCGGTGTGCGCACGATCATGATCACGGGTGATCACCCGGTGACGGCGTTTGCCCTCGCCCGTGATCTCGGCCTCGCGAGCGAGCCTGGCGAGGTGGTCAGCGGCGCGACGCTGGCGGCGGCCGGCCCGGCGCGGTTGCCGGAGCTGATGGTGCGGGCCCGGGTCTTCGCGCGGGTTGCGCCGGAGGAGAAGCTCGCCATCGTGCAGGCGGCGCGTGCGGCGGGGCACTACGTCGCCGTGACCGGGGACGGCGTCAACGATGCACCGGCACTGCGGGCCGCCGACATTGGTGTGGCCATGGGCCGTGGCGGCACTGACGTGGCGCGTGAGGCCGCCGAGCTGGTCATCACCGATGACCACTACGCCAGCATCACGGCCGGCATCGAGGAAGGGCGGATTGCCTACGACAACATCCGCAAGATCATCTACCTGCTGGTTTCCACCGGCGCCGCCGAGGTTCTGTTTGTGGTCCTGGCACTGCTGGCAGGCACGCCACTGCCGCTGACACCGGTGCAGATCCTGTGGCTGAACCTCGCCACCAACGGCATCCAGGACATGGCCCTTGCCTTCGAGCGGGGCGGACCCGGCGTGCTGGCAAGGCCGCCGCGCCCGCCGACGCAGGGGATCTTCGACCGGCTGATGGTCCGCCAGTCAGTGATTGCTGCCCTGGTGATGGGCGGGGCCGGCTTCGCGGTGTTCCAGGCGCTGCTGGCCGCGGGCTGGGAAGTCGAAGCGGCGCGCAATGCACTGCTGCTCCTCATGGTCCTGTTCGAGAACCTGCACCTGCTCAACTGCCGCTCGGAGACCGCATCGGTGTTCGCGCAGCCGCTGTCGCACAGCCCGGTACTGCTGGCCGGTGCGCTCGGTGCGCTGCTGGTGCATGTGGCCATGATGTACTCGCCGCTCGGGCGCGAGGTGCTGCGCATCGCCCCGCTCCCGGCGCCGGTCTGGGCCGGGCTGCTGGCCGTGGCCAGCAGCATCGTCATTGCCCTGGAGATCCACAAGGCGCTGTGGCGTCGCCGCGAAACCCTGGCAGCAGGCTGATGCCGGGGTTCGCAGCCGTTCAGCTGCGTACCGGGCGCTTGCGCAGCTTGCGTTGCAGGGTGCGCCGGTGAATGCCGAGGGCGCGGGCTGCTGCCGAGATGTTGCCGCCGTGGTTCGACAGCACACGCTGGATATGCTCCCACTCGGCGCGTCGTACCGACAGGGATTTCGGCTGGGCGGGTTCTGCCTCGGCATCGGGCTCCGGTTCGCTCTGGAGCGCCGCGAGGATCTCGTCGACCTCCACCGGCTTGGTCAGGTAATGGATTGCGCCGAGCTTGATGGCATCCACGGCAGTGGTGATGCTGCCGTAGCCGGTCAGCACGACGGAGCGCGTCGGCGGGGAAAGCTCGGCCAGCTGGCGCACGAGGGTCAGCCCGGATTCGGTGCCGATGCGCAGGTCGATCACGGCAAAATCCGGCGTCACACGCGTGATGTGCTGCTGTGCTTCGGCCACTGAACATGCCGGGATGACCTTGAAGCCGCGCCGCTCCAGCGCGCGCGTCAGCACGCTGCAGAAGATCTCGTCGTCGTCCACCACCAGGAAGGTGGCGCCTTCGCCTGTGGCTGTCATGTTGTCAGGCTCCCGTCTTGAGCCGCGCCAGCGGCAGGTTGACCGTCACGCACGCGCCGCCGCCCGGCGCGTCGGCGAAGCTGATGTCGCCGCCGAGGTGGCTGAGTGCCGTGTGCGTGAGGAAAAGGCCGAGGCCAAGACCGCTTTCCTTGGTGGAGCGGCCTGGTTCTTCCCCCGGATGCAGGGTCTGCAGGCTGATGCCCGGGCCGTGGTCACGCACGATGATGCGTGCCTGCTCGGTGTCCCAGTTGCAGCTCACGCGCACGTCCTTCGGGGATACGTCGACCGCATTGTGCAGCACGTTGAGCAGCGCCTGGGAGAGGGTGCGTTCGACGAGGATCTGCGGCGCGGGCTGCGGCCCTTCGCAGCGCGTGGTGATGACTGTCCCGGGCCGCAGCTGGCGCACCTCGGCAACGGCCTGGCTGACGAAGCTGTTGAGCGCCATGGCCCGCGCTGCCTCGGCACGGCGTACGCCGGCCGCAGCCGAGATCACGGACAGCGCATCCTTGCACTTGCGGATCTGGCTGCGGAGCAGTTGCAGGTTGTCATGCAGCTGCGGGTGCTGGTCGTGCGGGTATTCATCGGCAAGTTCGCTGGTCACCAGGGCCATGGTGGCCAGCGGCGTGGACAGTTCGTGCGCCGCGCCGGCTGCCAGCGTCGCCACGGCCACGACGCGTTCGTCGCGAAGTGCCCGTTCACGCGCAGTGGCGAGATCACGCTCGTGCGCGCGCAGCGAATCGCCCATGCTGACCACGAAATAGGTGATGAGCCCGGCGCTCAGCACGAAGCCAAGCCACATGCCGACGACGTGCACCATGAAGACCGGGCTTTCGCTCGGCTGGGAAAACGGTGGCAGCGGCACCCGGTAGAACAGCAGGAAGGTGTAGCAGGCGACGGTGACTGCCGTCATCGGCCAGGTGTAGCGCCGTGGCAGCACCGTGGCGCTGATGGCGATCGGCAGCAGGAAAAAATAGGCGAAGGGATTGCTGGCTCCGCCGCCGTAATAAAGCATCCCGGTCAGTGCGACGACGTCGACCAGCATCTGCACGAAGAACTCGCCATCCGGGATGCTGCCTCCGGTCTGCAGCCGCAGCCAGGTCCAGAAATTGACCAGCGCCAGCACGCCGATGAGGGTCAGCAGCGGGGCGACGCTGATCGGGATCCTGTAAAAGTGGCCGGCGAGCAGCAGCACCACGGCAGCGCCCGGAATGGCGATGGTGCGCAGCCAGATCAGCCGGCGCAGGTTCAGCGCCGTATGAGGATACGGTCCCGCGGGCGGGTTGTCGGTCGTCACGGGCTGCCGCTGTGTGCTGTCCATGCGCCGGATTCTACCGTCCCCGCAACCGGATCGCCTCGCTTGCGCCGCGCCGTGGAAGTTATGTCCATCCTCGTGCCTGCGCCGGCAAAGGCGGTGTACAGTCCGCTGCAGGTGGCAGCACGGTTCTTGCGGTGGCTGCCCGCGGTGACGCCCGGTGGGGGCCGGGACAGGCGAAAAGAAGAACGACAACGTGGATGCACCATCGAACATTGACAGCCTGGCGCTTGCGCGGCCGATGGATGCCGTGCCCATGGCCCTGATGTCGCGCTGCCTCGTGGAAGCGGGCCTGCCTTCCTGGTCCTGGAACGCGCGCCGCATTGCACGCCATGTCCATGACCCGGAGAGCATCGTGCTGGCAGCCCGGCGCGGCGTGGAGATCACCGGCTTTGCCATCATGGGGTTCGGTGACGAAGCCGCCCACCTCAACCTGCTGGCCGTCGAGCGGCAGTTCCGCCGCAGCGGCCTTGGCACGCGCCTGGTGCGCTGGCTGGAGGAGTCCGCCCGCCTGGCCGGGACCTTCGAGGTGAGCCTGGAGGTGCGCGCCATCAATACGGCAGCACGCCGCTTCTACGGCGCGCTCGGCTACACCGAGATGGACCTGCTGCCTGGTTATTACGATGGCATCGAGGATGCCATCCGCATGACGCGTGATCTGCGTGTCGTGCGGCTTGAGCGGCCGGCCTGAGGCCGTGGGCCGGCTGGCGTGCCAGCCGGCTGCCGACCACGCGGGCCGGCAGGTACCCCGGTTGCCGGCCGGGGCGTGACAGGCCCGGCAAGCCTCTGGCAACGTAACAGCATGCATGGCAAGCAACCTCTCATCGGCGTGATTTCTGACCGGCGCATGCTTGGCCGGCATCCGTACCACGTCGTCGGTGAAAAATACCTGCACGCCGTCGTCCGGGGTGCTGGCGGTTATCCGGTCGCCCTGCCGGTGCTGGGTGATGGCTTCGACGTGCTGGAGGCCATCGGCCGCCTGGGCGGCCTGCTGCTCACCGGCAGTCCGTCCAACGTCGAGCCGCAGCGTTACCAGGGCCGGCCGGCAACAGAGGGGACGCTGCAGGATCCGGCGCGGGATGCCGTGGCGTTAGCCCTGATTCCCGCTGCGGTGAAGATGGGCCTGCCGGTCATGGCGATCTGCCGGGGTTTCCAGGAGATGAACGTCGCCTTCGGTGGCACGCTGCACCAGGCGCTCGGGCAGGTGCCCGGGCTGGGGCGCCACCGGACCGAGTCCGGCCTGCCGGTGGACGAGCAGTACGCACCGCTCCATGACGTGCGCTTCACGCCGGGTGGGCTGCTTGAACGGATCAGCGGCAAACGCAGCGCAGTCGTCAACTCGGTGCACTCCCAGGGCATCGACCGGCTGGCTGATGCGCTCGCCGTCGAAGCCCTGGCGCCCGACGGGCTGGTGGAGGCCGTCACGGTCCGCGATGCGCCAGGCTTCAACCTGGCGGTGCAGTGGCATCCGGAGTGGCAGGTGGAGCACGATGCGCTGTCGCTGGCGATCTTCGGGGCCTTTGGTGATGCGACGCGGCGGTTCCTCGACCCGCCCCCGGCTCGCCGCCGGCCAGCCTTCCCCGGCAACTGATGCCGCAGGCATCAAGTGAGTAACGCGTCATGAGCAACAGGCAGCGATTGGCCGACTGGCTCACCGAGCACCGGATCGCCGAGGTCGAGGCCATCATCCCCGATCAGGCGGGCATCGCGCGGGGCAAGTTCATGCCGGCAAAGACCTTCGCCGCGCAGGGTGGCATGCGCCTGCCAGAATCGGTATTCATCCAGACCGTCACCGGCGAGCATCCTGCGGACAACGTGCTTTCGCCGATCGACCGCGACATGGCGGCCGTGCCTGACCTCGACACGCTGCGCCTCGTCCCCTGGGCTAACGAACCCACCGCCGTGGTGATCCACGACTGCTTCCTGATGGACGGCACGCCGGTGGATATCGCCCCGCGCCAGCTCCTGCGCAAGGTGCTCGAGCTCTACCGGGCCGAGGGCCTGCGCCCGGTGGTGGCGCCGGAGATCGAGTTCTACCTCGTCAAGCGCAATACGGACCCCGACTACCCGCTTGCGCCGCCCACGGGCCGTTCGGGCCGCGCCGAGACGGTGCGCCAGCCCTACAGCCTCGACGCCATCGATGAGTTCGAGCCGCTCATCGAGGACATCTACGATTACTGCGAAGCGATGGACATGCAGGTGGACAACCTGGTCCATGAAGAGGGCACCGCGCAGCTCGAGGTCAATTTTGTGCACGGCGACGCCCTGGCGCTCTCCGACCAGATGTTCCTCTTCAAGCGCATCGTGCGCGAGACCGCGATGCGCCACGAAATCTATGCGACCTTCATGGCCAAGCCGATGCAGGACGAGCCGGGCAGCTCGATGCACTGGCACCTGAGCCTCGCTTCTGCAACCAGCGGAGGCAATATGTTGTCCACGCCCGACGGTGCGGAGAGTGCCCTGTTCCGGCATTTCATCGGCGGACTGCAGCGTTACCTGCCCGAGGTAACGCTGCTGCTCGCGCCTTACGTCAATTCCTACCGGCGCTTCACGCGCCACATGGCCGCACCGATCAACCTGCACTGGGGCTATGACAACCGCACGGTCGGCCTGCGCGTGCCGGAGACCGGTCCGCAGGACCGGCGCGTGGAAAACCGCGTTGCCGGTGCCGACGTCAACCCCTACCT
>CAZQGA010000064.1:0-9618 GCA_964592735.1 uncultured Chromatiaceae bacterium
CCTGTGCTTGGCAAGCTGGTGCGCTTCGCGGTGCTGCTGCTGGGCCTGGGCGGCAGTGCCCTGGCGCTGCGCCGCCGTCGAGTGCCGGGCGCAGGTGCCGGCCCGGCGGCTGCCCCGGCTGCGGGCTGAGGCGCTGCATCCGGCAGGCCGTCACCGTCCCGCTGCAGCACGCAGTTCGCGCAGTTTCTGCTCGGTGAGGTCGTAGCGCAGCAGCACGAGGATGGCGAGTGCGTTACAGACGGCCGGTACGATGGCGATGTTGAGGTAGATGCCGAGCAGCGCATCGCGGGACTGTTCGACGAAGGCGTCGTTGATGCTCTCGCGGTAGCCGAAGGCAGCGAGCACCAGCGACAGCACCAGCGGGCTCAGCGCGTAGGCGCTCTTTTCCACGAGGCTGTAGGCGCCGGAGAAGACGCCCTCACGGCGCATGCCGGTACGCAGGCTGTCGTATTCCATGATGTCGGGCAGCAGCGTCATGCCGAGGAGCAGCTTGCCGGCAGCAAAGGCGCCGAGCGCGAATGAGCGCAAGGTGAAAATCCACTCGCTTTCACCCGGCCCGGCCAGCAGCCAGGTGAGCACCACCGCGATGAAGCCGATTGTTGCAACCAGCAGGGCGCGATGTTTGCCGATGCGCGCGGAGAGCCTGACCCACAGCGGCACGCTCACCAGCGCGGACAGGGCATGGCCGATGCTGTACCAGAGCATGATGCCGGGATCGTGGTGCAGCACGTTTTTGACAAAAAAGAGCAGCGTGGCTGTCACCGTGGCGCCGGAGAACAGCGTCAGCAGCTTGAAGCCTGAGAGCAGCAGGAACGGCCGGTTGCCGAGCGCGCTCATGAACTGCTCGCGGGCACTGTAGCGCCGGGCTTCGCGGTCAGTGGTGCGTGCGCGGGCGGTGCCGAAGAAACTCGCCAGCATGGCCAGGCCGGCCGCCACGCCGAGGATCCAGGCGACCTTGCCGTAGCCCGTGCTGCCGCCGCCGAGCGCCTTGGCCAGCCGCGGTGCGAGGCCCACGCCGATGAGGTAGCCCACCTGGATGAAGATCACGCGGTAGGACATGATCGCGGTGCGCTCATGGTAGCTGTCGGACATCTCCCCGGGGATGGCCATGTAGGGCACGTTGAACATGCTGTACGCGGTCGCGTAGAACAGCAGGGAGCCGAGCACATGGACGACGGTGGATGGTGCACCGGGCGCATCTGCCTGCGGTACGTTGAACATGATGATGAATGCCGCCGCGCACAGGAACGAGGCAGCGAGCATCCACGGCCGGCGCCGGCCCCAGCGCGAGTGGCTGCGGTCGCTCAGCAGGCCGATCGGCACGTCGCAGACGACGTTGTAGAGCTTGGCGATGGTGAGCAGCAGGCCCGCTATCTGGACCTTCATGCCGACCACGTTGGTCAGGTAGAAGAGCAGCAGTACCGCGTAGCTGTTGAAGAGAATGGCGACGCCGAGCGAGCCGATGCCCCAGCCCAGGCGTGTGGCGAACGGGACCGGCGTGAACGTCGGCGGCGCAGCAGGCGCTGCGCCAGGGATGTGGGCTGCAGTCACTGGATGGGCGTCAGCATGGCGGGCTGCGCCGATAATGTCATAGTTCTATGACAATTGGGACTGGTTCCAGCTGGCCCGTCCCAGGCTGTCGCGGTAGGACTTCAACCCGTAGCTGACCAGTGCGACGCCGAGCACGCCCATGACGAGCGTCACCAGAGCCATGGAGTAGTGGAGCTTCAGCGGGTCGCCGAACACCCTGTCGGTGACCAGGCCCATGACGGCTGGCCCAAGTCCGGCGCCGGCGATGCCGATCACCATGACATAGAGCGAGGTGACGAAGCCGCGCAGCTGGTTGGGCGTGATCTCGGCTACGGCGGCGAGTGCCTGCGCTGGCGGGAAGTTTGCGAAGACGCCGGCGATGCAGTAGCCGGCGAGCACCAGCTCGGGTGTGGGCAGCAGTGGTGCGATGCTGGTGCCGACGGTGAGACCGATGCCGCCGATGAGCACGGTGCGCATGGCACCGTCGATATGCCCCTTGCGCTTCAGCCAGTTGGTGACGTAACCGCTGGCGATGGCCGAGATGATGCCCGCGCCGCCGCCGAAAAGGCCGTACCAGATGCTGAACTGCGGGACGGTCCACTGGTGCAGGCGCACGAACAGGGCCGGCAGCCAGTTCACCCAGCCGTAGACGGCCATGACGATAAAGGCGACGCCGAAGTGATGACAGAGGAGGGTGGTGCGGTTCTGCCGCAGGAAGGCGCGGATTTCCGTCCAGCTGGCCTGCGTGCCGGGGACGAGGTCGCGCCGGGCAGGCTCGCGCACGGTCAATGCCATGAGCAGCGCGGGCACGAGGCCTGCCAGGCCAATGATGATGAACACAGCCTGCCAGGCGGGGATCGCACCCAGCAACGGCATGTTGAAGCTGTTGCCGCCGCCCGGCCCGCCGATGAAGCCAATGACGAAGCCGCCACCAAGATAGGTGACACCGGTGCCGAGCGCGGTCGAGATCGTGTAGATGCCAAAGGCCTTCGCGCGGGACTCGGGACGGAAGAGATCGCCGATGAGCGAGGTGGTGCAGGGGTTGAGCGTGGCCTCGCCGACACCCACACCGGCGCGCATGGCAAACAGGCCACCAAAGCTGCGGACCAGGCCGGCCCCGGCCGTCATGAGGCTCCAGAGCGTGGTACCGGCGGTGAGCAGCCACTTGCGGCTGAAACGGTCGGCGGCACGGCCGATCGGCAGGCCGAAGAGCGTGTAGAACACCGCGAAGGCGAGCCCCTGGATGACGCCCATCTGGGAATCGGTGAGCCCGATATCCTTCTGGATCGCCGGCGTCAGCAGGCCGACGATGATGCGATCCATGAAGCCGAAGAGGTACGCGAAGCAGATGACCCCGAGGCTGTACCAGGCGTAGGCGGGACGCGGGTAGGACGGCTGCTCGGTCACGGTCGGCACTCCTCGGCGCTGGCGCTGACACCGCAGGCGATGGCCGACGGCGCATCCGCCCGGCTGCACCGCCCGTGGCGGTCACCCGCAGGGCGGCAGGCCGGCGTCTGGATGGGTTGTCTAGCGGTGGTACTCGCCGGCCCGCTCCGGCTGGTAGGTCACTTCCTTGATGCGCACCCGCAGCGTTCCGCCGCCGGGCTTGGGCCACTCGATGGCATCGCCCTGCGACAGGCCGAGAAGGGCGCTGCCCACCGGCGCGAGGATGGAGATCTTCTCACCGGAGGCGTCGACATCCTTCGGATATACCAGCGTCAGGCGGAACTCCTCGTTGGAGGATTCCACCTCGAAGCGCACCGTCGAGTTCATCGTCACGACCGTGGGCGGAACCGCCTGCGGCTCGACGATCTCGGCACGCGCCAGCTCGGTCTCCAGGCCGTCCCGGCCCGGGACGACGCCCGCCGGCAGGGAATCGAGCAGCGTCTCGAGCCGCGCTGCGTCCAGTGAAGAAATAATCAGCTTGGGCCTGGGATTCATGTCTCAACCTCGGGAATCGAAGCGTGAATGTTGCACGGCTGCGTCGGGCGTGGCAAGGCGGGCGGCTGCCCTCAGCCCCTGCCGGAGCGCATCTGCCGGTGTACGAAGACGTAGTAGATGCCACCCAGCACCAGCAGCATGCCGCCAACCCAGAGCGTGATACGGTGCAGGTCGCCGTCGAGAAGGGCCTGGTCCTGGCCGGCGGTGACGCCGAGCCAGGCGAGTACGGAACACCAGATGGCGCTGCCGAGCAGGGTGAAAAGACTGTAATAGAGGAAGTTCATGCGCACCACGCCTGCCGGGATGCCGATCAGGTGGCGCACGACAGGAAGCAACCGCGAGATGAAGACACCGACTTCGCCGTAATGGTCGGCCCAGCGCTGGGCGCCCTCGATCTTCTCCGGCGTGATCAGCACATAGCGCCCGTAGCGCATCAGCAGCGGCCGGCCCACCAGGCGTGAGCCCCAGTACATCACGGCTGCACCCAGCCAGGAACCCAGTGTGCCGGCGATCACCACGCCTGCCACGGACATCTTGCCGGTGGTCTGGGCGATATGGGCAGCCGGCGGGATCACCACCTCGCTCGGCAGCGGGATGATCGAGGATTCCATGGCCATCAGCAGCGCCACCAGCCAGTAGCCGCCGGATTCGATCTGGCCCAGGTACCAGTCGATGAACTGCTGCAGCACCGGCATCAGTCCTCGAGGCTGTATTCGACGGTCGCCACCACGCGTACCGTCTTGTCGATCTGGCTTTCCTGGCTCATTCCCGGTGCCTGGTCGCGGGGCAGGATCTCAAATACGCCCTGGCTGGCGCGACGGATGCCGCCGAGCCGGCTCTTCGAGTCATGCGCAAACTGCCCGGCGGCTTCGCGTGCCCGGGCGGTGGCATCGGCGATCATCCCCGGCTTCAGCTGGTTCAGGCCCGTGAAGACGTAGGTGGGTCCGCTCGAGCCGTACTCGCCACCCGAAGACAGCACGACGCCGGCGGAGACCAGTTCACCGACCTTTTCGGAGGCCGTGCGCACCTTCACAGGCTCGGTGGAGCGCACGACGAGGGTCTGGTTGATGACGAAGCGGCTGCCCGCCGGGGTGCCGCTGCTGTACTGGTTGGTCTTGGCATCGCTCACCGAGAATGCCTGCAGCGTCGCGGCGGCCGGATCGAGGCCGTGGCGTTCGAGGAAGGCGCGGATTTCCCCCAGGCTGTGCTCGAGCTCCGTCTGGGCCCGGCCAAGATCATCGCTGGCCGCCGAGATGCGCAGCGGCCAGATCGCGATATCCGCCTGTGCCTCACGCTCGGCGATGCCCTTCACGACGACGGCGCGATCCGCTGTGCGTGCCTTGACGAAGCCCTGGCCGACGAACCAGCCGCCCGCAGCCAGCGCGGCAGCGATGGCCAGGGCGGGGATGAACAGGGGGGTGCTGCGGTCTGGCATGGGTTACTTCACCGGTGTGGATCGGGGCACGAGCTTGAGGATTGTCGGCGGGGCATTGGCGCTGACATACAGGGTACCGTCGGGTGCTGCCGTGACGTCGGCCATGGTGTGCGGATCGGCCGCACCGTCTGCGCCAGCCGGGGTGATGGGCAACTGGTCTGCCAGCACTTCGATCTGTCCGGTGGCTGCATCCACGGCGACGAGGCGGCGCTTGCCGGTTTCCACCACGGCGAGGCGCCCGTCGGTCATGCGGGCAATGCCCTGCGGCCGGTCCAGGCCCGTGGCGATACTCCTGCGCTCGTAGCGGTCGAGCCGGATGTGCGAGATGCGCCCTGCCCGGCTTTCGGTGACGTAGGCCTGGGTGGCATCGACAACGAACAGGCCGCTCGGCCAGGCGAGATCGTCGGCGACCAGCCGCGGGCTCGAATCCTCGCGTGGGCCGAGGCGAAGCACGCGATCGGCGGCGGATTCGGCGACCAGCAGGCTGCGACCCGGCAGGAGTCGCACACCCTGGGGGTGCTGCAGGCCCGAGGCGTTGTAGGTGATGGCGCCGGTGGCATCGATGGCGCGCACCGAACCGGACAGGCTGCTGCTGAAGGCAAGTCCGCTGCTGCTCCCATCCACCATGGTCGGGGCGATGGCATCGCCGTGGGTCGGCAGCGGCTCGGTGGTGCCGCTTTCCGTGTCGACGGCCATGACGCAGCCGCGCACGGCCACCACGACCACGTCGCGCCCTTCGCTGCGCACGACGCTGAGGCCGCCCGGGATCACCGGCGCATTGGCTGCAGCATCCGGTGCGCAGCTTGCCGGCAGGGCTGCCACCAGAGGCGTGGCCTGCCACGGTGTGAGCCGGGGCGTGCTGCTGCAGCCAGCCAGCAGGAGCAGGGCGGGCAACAGGGTTGACAGGGTTTTCATGCGCTCTCCATCAGAGCCCGTTGGGAGGGGCCGGGCGCACGCCCAGTTTAAGGGGCGGCGGGCGGCGGTCAAACCGGGCTGGGCGTCCTGCGGATTTGCTGTTGCAGCCCGATCACGAGCAGGCCGAGGAGCATCAGGATGTCAGCGGCCCCGCCCCCGCCGCCCCCACCGGCAGTCTGGCTGCCATTGCCGCCACTGCTGGCGGGCGGTGGATCGCTGTCGGGTGGCGGGCTGCTGATGGGCACGAGGCAGGCTGGGTAGGTCATGGCCCGCCGGCTGACGACCGAGGCGATGCGCTCCAGGCCGCAGGCTGAGATCGTCGAGCTGCCGTTGGTGCGCGGTGCCATGAGGTAGTCCTGGGGTGTGGCCTTGCAGGCCGAGCCGCGTTCGCCATCATGCGGGGCGCCCAGGTTGTGGCCGATTTCATGCGCTGCGACGAGCCCGCTGGTTACCGAACTGATGCGGGCACTGGTACTCAGGCTCGCACCCCTGCGTGTGGCACATACGCTGCCCTGCCACGCAATGCCAACCAGATCGTCGGGGAAGGCCTTGTTGGTGAACAGGTGCGTGATCCCGGCGCTGGTACCGCTGGTGCGCCGATACTCACCGACCTGGTCGAGGAGCGCGTCAGCCTTGGCTGCCCCGAACGGGTAGGGTGCCGCCCTCGACATGAACAGGGCAGGATCGTCGGCGATGAGATGGACGCCCGCCTGCGCGCTGAAGATGCCATCGACGATGTTCAGGCGTGCGAGGATTTCGCCATTGGCATTGACGCCAAAACGGCTGACAAACTCGTAGTCGCCTACCGGCGAGACGTGCAGGCGGTAACCAGGTGTGACCTGGGCAGCAGCCACCAGTTCGGTCGACAGGTTGCGTGTCGCAGCAGCGGCGCTGACGAAACCGCCGTCCGCCTGCGGCTCGGCTGCTCCGGCAGCATCATCCGTACCGCAGGCAAGGAGGGCCGGGTCGATGAGCAGGTCGGCCAGGCGGTAGATCATGTTGCCCCAGCCGGGCTGCGGTACATCCGGGTCGAGCATCACCACCAGGTTGGCCACCGGTTCGATACCAAAGTATTCCGCGCCGTCGTAGAGGAGCCCGATGAGGTCGTCGCCGTCGCGGGTAAGGCGCACCCAGGAGCCGCCGGCATCCGCGATGGTGCCGGTATACAGCGTGATTCCGGCGGGTGCCGGGGCCAGCTGGTCATTGGACGCCAGGGTCAGCTGGAAGTCCTGACCGAAGGCCTGGAACCTGAGGACGTTGTGGCGAGCCGCAGCCGCACCCGCAGCCGAATGTGGGGCGACAGTACCTTCCCACCGGGCGCTGAGTGGTTCGGCATGCAGCAACCGGGAGGGCTGGGCGGATTCGACAGCAAGGACATCGGGAGTCGCCAGCAGCAGGATGAGCAACAGGGTCGGCAGGGCTTTCATGCGCTATCCATCAGGGTCTGCTGGGAGGGGCCGGGCGCACGCGCAGTTTAAGGGGCTGCGGGCGGCGGTCAAACCGGGATGCAGAGCTTGCGCAACGGCCGCCCCAGTGCAAGAGCCAGCAGGCCGATAAGCGTCAGGAGATCGGTTGTGCCACCGCCGCCGCCCCCGTCGCCATCAGGGGCCGGACTGCCGTCACTGTTCGTAATCGGCGGGTTGCTGGCGGGTGGATTGCTGATCGCCACCAGGCAGGCGGGATAGCTGCCGGCGCGCTGGCTGACCACCGATGCGATGCGCCCGAGGCCGCAAGGGGAGAGTGTCGAGCTGCCGTTGGCGCGTGGCGCCATGAGGAAGTCCTGCGCTGTGGATTCGCAGGCTGATCCTGCTTCGCCGTCATGGGGAGCGCCGAGGTTGTGGCCGATTTCGTGCGCGGCAACGAGTCCGCTCGTGACCGAACTGATGCCGGCGCTCGTGCTCAGGCTGGCTCCCGTTCGTGCGACGCACACGCTGCCCATCCAGGCGATGCCGGCCACGTTGCCGGGAAAGGTCTTGTTGGTGAACAGGTGGGTGAGCCCGGCGCTGGTGCCGCTTGCCAGCCGGTAGTCGCTGGCCTGGGTCAGCAACTCGGCTGCTGCAGCGGCGCTGAACGGATAGGGTGTTGCCGTCGAGGTGAAGATGACTGGTTCGTCGGCGACGAGGTGGACGCCTGCCTGTGTGCTGAAAATGCCATCGGCGATGTTCAGGCGTGCCAGCATCTCGCTGGCCGCATTGCTGCCGAAGCGGCTGGCAAACTCGAAGTCCGCCGTGGGCGCGACGTGCAGGCGGTAGCCTGGGCCCGTCTGTGCGGCGGCGAGTTCCGTCGTCAGTGCGCGGGTTGCGGCGGCGGCGCTCACCCAGGAGCCTTCCGCCCCGGACCTGGCCGGCGCAACGGGTTCACCGGTGCCGCAGGCGAGGAGGCCTGGGTCGATGAGGAGATCGGCAAGGCGGTAGATCATGTTGCCCGCGCCGGGCTGTGGCACGTCCGGATCGAGCACGACCACCAGGCTGGCCACCGGTTCGATGCCGAAGTATTCCGCACCGTCGTAGATGAGCCCGATGAGATCGTCGCCCTCGCGGGTGAGCCGGACCCAGGAACCCCGGGCGCCGGACACGGTGCCGGTATACAGGGTAATGCTGCCCGGTGCGGGTCCGAGCTGCTCGTTCTGCAGCAGCACCAGCTGGAAGTCCTGGCCGAGGGCGCGGAACCGGACGATCTCAGGCGCAGGGCCAGTGCTCGCGCCCGAATGCGCTGCCACCAGGCCTTCCCACTGCGTGCTGAGCGGTTCGGCGTAGAGGAGGCGGGAAGGCTGCTGGCCGGGCGTGGCGCCGCGTGCGGTGTGGACAGCCAGCGCCAGCAGCGCCACGACCGTGAAGCCGGTCAGGCGCTGCAAAGATGTTCGGCAGGCCGTCCTGCTGTCCAAGCCCGGGTGCTCCAGCATATTCCCAACCGCAGACCCGCCTGATGCCCACGATGCGGGTCCACAGGCTGCAGTCCGGCAGGGTACCGGCGGAAGGCCGCCTGTGCCCGTGCGGCCATCACAGCCTGCCAACCAGCCAGCCTTTTCCAGCCGGGCTGATCTACCTCAGGCGCGGCAGGAATTCGCGGCCGATGATGTGCAGGCCTTCGGCTGGTTCGTCATGCAGGCGCAGCGCATTCTCGGTCATGCCTGCGGCGGCGAAGGTCTTCATGCGCTCGACGTGCCGGTCGAGGTCGGAGAGGTCACCGGCGAGGCTCAGTCCCTCGACCAGCTTGGCGCAGATTTCCGGGGCGACGCCCTTGATGTCGCCGCTCTTGGTGCGGAAGGCGGTGAGGAAGGCATCCTTGTGCGTGGCGACCACCTGCGCTTCCTCCGGGGTGAGCAGCGGCTCGTACCACTCCTCGCCCAGCCAGCCGCGCACCATCAGTTCGCGGCGCGCCTCGCGGAACGAGGCCTCCCGGTCCTTCTTGACGTGGAAGGCGCAGAAGTTGTTGACGCGGAACGTATCCGGCTGGCGTTTGTGTTTTGCCAGGCTCGTGCGCAGGTTCTGCATGGCGCCAGGCAGCATCGGCACGATCATGTCACTCATCATGGTGCCGTCGGCACAGCGCACGGCCATGTCGAGCATCCTCGGTCCGGTGGCGCCGGCATAGATGATCGGCGGCGGGCCCTTGGCCCAGGGCGTGCGGAACCAGCGTGCGCTATAGACTTCGCCCTGCCAGGTGACGACCTGGCCGCGCACCGCGCGGTGCACCATGGCGATCGCTTCGCCGGCGCCGGTGACGCGCTTGCCATAGCCGACGTTGAGTACGCCCGGCCATTCGCCGCCGCCGCCGATGATGACCATGCCGCGACC
>CAZQGA010000065.1:0-9458 GCA_964592735.1 uncultured Chromatiaceae bacterium
CGACCCAATAAGTATCCTCAAATTGCAAGAGACCATGAATACTGGTCCAGCCGCCTGCGGTGAATTCGCGGTAAGCGGCCACGAACTCCGCCGGCACGACGACCCGGCCACCTTCCACGCGCGCTCCCTGCGCATCACCGACACGGTTGGTGGGCGCGATAACGTTCGTGGCGAGTTGCGCCGCCTCGGCCAGCACCGACTCCACGAGGTCCGGGGTCGCATCCTCGTAGCCGGGCAGCCGGGCGACGGCCTCCAGGCCCGCGATGTGGCGCAGGACGAACAGCATTTCCTTGAGGGGGGCGTGGTACTCGGACATGTCGCGGCTTTTCCCTTCCGGTTCCTGAGGGGCCGCATATTTTAGGGGAAAACGCCCCGCTATCGCGATGGCCCACCGCTCAGATGACCGGCAGGTACCAGTCAAAATCGAGGTCCGGCACCTGGGCGTGAAACTCCTGCGCCTCAAACCGCCGGGCGGCCGCGTAGGCCCGGCAGAATTCCCCGCCGAGGTAACCCGGGAGGATCGCTCCGGCAGCGAAGAGATCCAGCGCCGGCTCCCAGCGCTGTGGCAGCGCGACCACGCCGGCCAAACGCCCGCCTTCCGCCACCATGGGCGGTGGCTCGATCTGCCGGATGATGCCGTGATGGGCCCCTGCAAGGAGCGCTGCGACCGCAAGGTAGGGGTTGCAGTCCGCGCCGGCAACACGATGTTCGAAGCGCAGGTTGACGTCCTCGGCAACCGGGATGCGCAGGGCCACACCACGGTGATTGGCGCCCCAGTCGGCTGTAATGGGTGCGAAACAGCCGGGGCGGATACGGCGGTAGGAATTCGCATTGGGGCAGAAAATCGCCAGCGACTCGGGCAGCGCCGCGAGCATGCCGCCGATGGCGTGCCGCAGGGGGGCAGCGTAATCATCAGCAGCCCGGGGCAGCGGACCGAAGACATTGCGCCCGGCACTGTCGAGCAGGCTGACGTGCACATGCATGCCCGAGCCATCGCTGCCTGCGAAAGGCTTGGCCATGAACGTGGCGGCGTGGCCCTCGCGGGCGGCCACGCCGCGGATAAGCCGGCGTAGCAGCACGGCGTGATCACAGGCGAGCAGGGCGTCGTCCACATGGTGCAGGTTGATCTCGAACTGGCCGGCGCCGTACTCCGACACCACGCTGCCCGCCGGCAGGTGCTGGGCCTCGCAGGCCGCGGCGATCGCCGCGAACAGGCCGTCCAGTTCGTGCAGATCCTCGACACTGTAGGCGCGCGGCCCGGCAGCCCGCCGCCCGGTGCCGGGGACGCGGCCCCGGCGGGCACGCGGCGGCTCGCTGCAGCCCTCCTCGAGCAGGTAGAACTCGAACTCCACGGCGATGACCGGCCGCAGGCCAAGCGCCGTGAAGCGCTCCAGCACGCCCGCAAGCACCTGGCGACTGTCGGCAAAATGGGGCGTGCCGTCGCGGTGCTGCAGGCCCATCAGCACCTGCGCCAGCGGGCTGCGCGACCAGGGCACCGGCACCAGAGACCCTGGCACGGGACGGCCGAGGAAATCCGGATCGCCGTCATCACTGCCCTGGGGCAACCCCTCGATGAGCATGCCGCGGCTGTCGAGCAGCAGCCCGGTGGCCGGGAATGGCAGGCCATCGTGCGCCAGGGCGTGGATTTCCCCGAGGGTGCAGCGCTTGCCGCGCAGGATACCGTTGACGTCCGGAAACAGCAGCTCGACCTGGCGCAGGCCCGGCAAGGCGCTGCGCAAGCGTGCAATCTCCCCGGCAAATTGCGGATGTATCGGCATTGATTCGTGCGGACTGGGTCCATCCGGCCCGGCGCCGGGCCTGCTACCATGCGCTGGCGGGCCGCAGTGTAGCGGGTTTGCAGGATTCTCCATGAAGCGCCAGAACATTTCCTCGGGTTCCCGCTGGGAACCCATCATCGGTTACTCGCGCGCGGTGCGCGTCGGTCCCCACGTACACGTCTCCGGCACCACCGGCACGGGCACCGACGGCCAGATCGTCGGCCCGGGCGATGCCGCCGCACAAGCCACCCAGGCCCTGCGCAACATCGAGGCAGCACTGAAGCAGGCCGGTGCGCGGCTCGAGGACGTGGTGCGGACCCGCGTGTTCGTCACCGACATCACGCAGTGGGAAGCCGTGGCCCGGGCCCATGGTGCGGTATTTGGCGACATCCGGCCGGTCACCACGCTGGTGGAGGTCAGACGCCTGATCGACCCGGCCATGCTCGTGGAAATCGAAGCGGACGCGCTGGTCAGCAGCTAGCACCATGTACGTCCTCACCATCGTCTGCCCGGACACCACCGGCATCGTCGCCGCGGTGTCGGGCTACCTGAGCGCCCAGGGCATCTTCATCGACGAGTCGTCCCACTTCGGCGACCCGCAGACACGGCGCTTCTTCATGCGCACGCGCTTCACCTCCTCGGCGACATTCTCGCGCACGGCATTTGCGGCAGGTTTCCAGCCCATCGCCAAACGCTTTGCAATGGACTGGCAGGTGCACGACTTGAGGGTTCTGCCGCGGGTGCTGGTCATGGTCTCACGCCACGACCACTGCCTGAACGACCTGCTCTACCGTTACCGCACCGGCACACTGGCCATGCAGATCCCGGCCATCGTCTCCAATCACCTGGATCTGGCACCGCTCGCCGAATGGCATCGCGTACCGTTCTTCCATGTGCCCGTCACTGCGGAAACCAAGCCGCAGGCCGAGGCACGGCTGCTCGAACTCATCGAGGACACGAAAGCGGAACTGATCGTGCTCGCCCGCTACATGCAGGTGCTTTCCCCCGCCCTGTGCGAACGCTTCCCGGGCCGGGTGATCAACATCCACCACTCGTTCCTGCCCGGTTTCAAGGGTGCCAAGCCCTACTATGAAGCCCACGCCCGCGGCGTGAAGCTGATCGGCGCCACCGCCCACTACGTCACGGCGGACCTCGACGAAGGCCCGATCATCGAGCAATCCGTGGAACGGGTGGACCACACCCAGTCAGTGGAAGACCTGGTGGCAACGGGTCGCGACGTCGAGTGCCTCACGCTTGCCCGTGCCGTGAAGCTGCACCTGGAGCACCGCGTCTTCGTCAACGGCCGGCGCACCGTCGTACTGCGCTGAAGATCAGGCGCTCTTGCGCGCCTTCAGTACCGGCCGCAGCAGGGCCGCGGCGTCCTGCAACACCGCCTCCGTCGCCGGCCAGTCGATGCAGGCATCGGTCACCGACACGCCGTAGCGGAGGTCGGCCAGGTTCGCCGGAATGTCCTGGTTACCCCAGCCGAGATTGCTCTCGAGCATGAGCCCGATGATCGAGCTGTTGCCATTGGCCACCTGCTCCACGCAGTCTTTCGCCACCAGCGTCTGCAGCGCCGGATCCTTGTTCGAATTGCCATGGCTGCAGTCAACGACGATGCGTGCCGGCAGCCCCGCTGCCTTCAACGCCTTCTCGGCCATGGCGATGCACACCGAGTCGTAGTTCGGCCGGCCACCGCCACCGCGGAGCACCATGTGCCCATAGGCGTTGCCCCGGGTGTGGATCACCGCGGGCCGCCCATCCTGGTTGATGCCGAGAAAATGGTGCGGCTGGCGCGCGGACTTCAGGGCATTGATCGCCACCTGCAGGCCACCGTCGGTGCCGTTCTTGAAGCCCACCGGCGTGGACAGGCCGCTCGCCATCTCGCGGTGCGTCTGCGACTCCGTGGTGCGCGCGCCGATCGCCGTCCAGCTGATGAGATCACCCATGTACTGCGGCATCACCGGGTCGAGCGCCTCGGTGGCGGTGGGCAGCCCCATCGCGGTGAGATCCAGCAGCAGCTGGCGCGCCGTGCGGATGCCCTTCTCCATCTGGAAAGTGTCATCCATGTCCGGGTCGTTGATCAGGCCTTTCCAGCCGACCGTCGTGCGCGGCTTCTCGAAGTACACGCGCATCACCACCAGCAACGCATCCTGCACGGCATCGGCCAGGGTCTTGAGCCGCCCGGCGTACTCCATGGCGGCACCGGTATCGTGGATCGAGCACGGTCCAACGACGACGAACAGCCGCGGGTCCACCCCGTCGATGATGTTCTGCAGGGTGCGGCGGCTGCGCAGCACGACGTCCGCGGAGGCGCGGCTCGTGGGCAGCTCAGCCTTGATCACCGCCGGAGGCGGCAGGTCCGTCTGGGAGACGACATTGACGTTGTAGATGGAATCACTCATCCGGTTATTTTGCCATCGACAGGCCGGAATTGCCCGTCCCCGGCAGGTCCGGCCCGTTGCGGGATCATCCTGGCGCCCGGGTCCCGAACAGGACACCGGCACCGCCAGACTGTCTCTGCCCTTGCGGTTGCGGGCCGGATCACGGCCGCTAGAATGGCCAGCCTCAGTCACCGGAGCACAAAAACATGGCCAATGTATCCACCATGAAGCCCTTCGCCAAAGGCGACATTTTCGCTGGCGCCACGCTGCTCAACCGCCAGGACGACGACCACGCCGGTGACGGACGCATCATCCAGTACGACAGCAACCTCAACGAGAAAGGCGTGTTGTGGACTGCGGGCACCACGCATCTCGTCGGTGGCCTCAACTTCGGGCCAGACGGCACGCTGTGGGCCTTCGACAGCAACAGCTTTACGGTGATCCGCGTCAGCCGCGACGGCAAACAGCTGCCGAAGATCCACTTCGCCGATCGCGCCTTCTCCAACATCAACTTCGCCGCGGACGGCACCGTCTATCTGGGCGATCACCTGGTCGGCAACACCGTGCGCACACGCCCGGGCACGGCGCTCGGCACCACCCTGCCGAAGATGCCCGGAACCGACCGCTTCGGCGACGGCCACCTTTTCCACTTCACCCAGGACGGCAAGCTGCTCAAGGAATACGCCACCCCGGTACACGGCGGCGTGGTGGGCTTCCTCGGGCTCACCGGCGCGGCCCTGCGCGCCGATGGCAAGACGATGATCTACCTCTCCGAGCTCTCCGACAGCGTGCGCGTGTACGATCTCGTCAACGACAAGTCGCTGCCAAACCTCGTCACCTACGCACCGGACAGCGGCACCATGGCCATGAGCATCATGTACGCCGCCGACCGCCGGCTGCTGCACATCCGCGCCAGCCGCAAGGATGGCTTCTGCCTCGATCAGTTGAGCGAAGCCGGTGAGGTGATCCGCTCGTACCCGCTGCCCGGGCAGGGCTGGGCCGGCATGGGCACGTCGATCGAACAGGATATCGTCCTGCTCGGCAATTTCTTCACCGGCCAGGTCGCCAAATTCAGCCTCGCCAGCGGCGAGATCGTCGCCAGGACGGAAACCGGCGTGCAGCGCTCGCTCGCGGGTCTCGCGCAGTTCGGCGGCTGAGGGCGCATGTCGTCACCCGGGCCCGGCCGCTGTTGCAGCCGGGCCCGCGGGACTCACACTTCGTCGAACTCCGGCCGGTATTCCATGCGGCCGCGCACGCCTGACAGCGCACTCGTACGCAGTTCCGCCACCATGAAGGCATCCTCGGGCACGACCCACTTGCAGCTGATGCCGTGCTCACCAGCCGGCCGGAAGCCGAAACGCCGGTAGTAATCGGGGTGCCCGAGAACCACAACCGCATCGATGCCGCGGCGCCGGCAGTCTTCCATGCCTTTCTGCATGAGCAGCGTGCCCACACCCTGGCCCTGCCAGAATGGCGCGATCGCCATCGGTCCCAGGCCAGCGAGCTGTACGGCTCCGGCATGCACCACCCTGCTGAATACGATGCAACCGGCAGTCTCGCCATCCGCCTCGGCCAGCAATGCCACAGTGTCGGGGTATTTGCACAGGCGCTCGACGAGATCCGCCTCGGCAGCGCGAGCGAATGCCATCTCCAGCACCGCACGCAGCGCCGGCATGTCGGCAGGACACGCGGTGCGGATAACGATTTCAGGCGCCGGCATCACACACCACCTGCAGCCAGTGGCTGCAATGGGTCATTACCAGGGTAATTCCGTTCCGTCGAAGTTCCAGAACCGGCCGGTGTTCTCGATGGTCAGCTGATCCATGATACGCAGCAGGTCCTTCACGGCGTCTTCCTTCGGCCGCAGCATCGATTTGGGCAGGCTCGCAAGCATGTCGGTATCGGTCGGGCCGGGATTGAACATCGCGACCAGCAGGCCCTTGCCCTTCATCGCGAGGGCGACATTGCGCATTTCCATGTTGAGCGCTGCCTTGCTGGCGCGGTAGAAGTACATCCGCGGCTGTTTCACGTCGCCGATGGATCCCTCGCTGCTCGAGAGGTTGACCAGCTTTTTCTGGCCGCTCGCCAGCACGTTCGGCAGGAAAGCTTCGGCGATCTTCAGCGGCGCAATGGTATTGGTGCGCAGCACGCGCTCGAACACATCCCAGTCCGAATGCTTGCCGAACATCTGCTCCTGGAACGCCCCGGTAATGCCGGCGTTGTTCACCAGCACGTCGATCGGCCTGTCCTTGTATTTCACGGCCAGCGCATCGACCGCGGCAAAGTCGGTCACATCGAGCGGCTCGATGACGATGCGGGGATTGGCAGCCGCCAGCGCCTTGAGCTCGGTGGCGGCATCGGGCTTGCGCGCCGTGGCGATGACGTTCCAGCCACGTTCCGCCGATTCGCGGACGAGTTCCAGGCCGATGCCACGATTGGCGCCGGTGACGAAGATCGTGGGCGCAGCTGTATCGGCTGCATGGGCGATGCTGGTCACGAGCAGCAGGGCCGCGAGGCCAGCGGCAATGCGTTGCAGTACGGTCATGTCAGTCTCCGGAAAGGTGGGACGGCAGGAATGCACCGGCCTATCGTACCCGGAGACAGCCGGCACGGCGCATCGTTACAGATGCCGCTGTCAGCGCCTGCCTTGCACCTTCCCGCGGGACCGGGCTCTGGCATGTGGATGCCCGTGATCATGATCACGACCGTCACCGTGGTCATGTCCATGATGGTTGTAACGGTTGTGGGTGTGCTGGGTGCGTACAGAGACTGCCTCACCGTACTCCGGCAACATGAAGTCCGGCGGCCCGTGGGGATGATTGTGGCCGTCGGTCGCCTGCCACTGATGCAACTGTGGACGCTGGCGGTAGACCTGGGCGGCAGCACGGCGCAGATTGTCCCCGGGATTGCTCCAGGGGTTGTAGTGAAAGTAATTGTGGAGCCGGGAGTCGGTGCGGCCGAGGGCGAGAGTACCGAACTTGCAGCGGAAGGAACCGTGGTTGATGTACGGCGGCCGCCAGAAGTAGCCGCCCGTGGGCAAGTCACCGAACTGCATGATCCACGAGGTGCCCCAGATGTGGTAACTCTCCTCAGCGCAATCGTGGTAGGAGATGTTGTCCTGCGCGTAGCGCGGCACCATGCAGTACAGGAAGGTATATGCCTCGGTCAGCGGATCACGACGCAGGACCTTGCTGATGCAGCCTGCAGCCACGCTTGGCTGTACCCGCCCGCCGCTGCCGAGCCAGGGAAGATCTTCGTAGGCATTGACGCTGACGAATCCTTCCGCCAACGCCAGGTCATGGCTCTGCGCTGATTCCTCGAAGTTCGGCTCGGCGTCGTTGAACATGACCAGCGCCTCGGCACCCTGCGGTACGTTGAGCGCCGGCAGCGCCATGCCCGCCGGGATGAAAGCGTAATGCCCCTCACGCCAGCTCTGCTTGCCGGCCCGGATCTCGCCTTTGAGGATGAAGACCTCAACGTCCGAGTAGGACAGGCCAGGCTTGCGCCTGTAACCGCCATCAAAGCGGACCTTCAGCGTGCAGGCACCGGTATCAGCGTCGAGCGACAGCGTCTTGTAGTGGCTGCCCCTGAAACCGGCGATATCGAAACGACGGTAAGGATCGTTGAGTTCGACGTAGGGCTCGATGTGGGGGCGAGCCATGCCGTCACCGGGCGATCAGCAACCGAGGGCTTGCCAGCCCGTCAGCCGCAAGGGCTGCGCGGGCGGGCAAGCTGTCCCCGGACCGGCTCACGAGAGATGGCTCAGCGCTTGCGCTTCGCCTTGCTGCGGGCCTTGGGCGTTTCATGCACGTGCCCATGATCATGACCGTCACCGTGGTCATGATCGTAACGGTTGTGGGTGTGCAGGGCGCGCGTGTTCGCCTCCTCACCGTACTCCGGATAGATGAAGTCCGGCGGGCCGTGCGGGTGGTTGTGGCCCTCGGTGGCCGTCCACTGGAAGAGCTGCGGGCGCTGGCGGTACAGCGTGGCTGCTGCACGATGCAGGTTTTCCTGTGGATTCGACCACGGGTTGTAATGAAAGTAGTTGTGCAGCCGTGAATCGGTACGACCGAGGGCGATGGTGCCGTACTTGCAGCGGAAGGAGCCGTGATTGATGTACGGCGGCCGCCAAAAATAGCCACCGGTCGGCAGGTCACCGAACTGCATCATCCAGGAGGTGCCCCAGATGTGGTAGCTCTCCTCGGCGCAGTCGTGGTAGGAAATATTGTCCTGCACGTAGCGTGGGGTCATGCTGTACAGGAAGGTCATGGCCTCGGTGAGCGGATCGAAGTGCAGCAGCTTCAGGAAGAGGCCCGTGGCGACGGAGGGACTCACTACGCTGCCGCCAGCCCAGGGCATGTCCTCATAGGTGTTGTGGGACTTGAAAGCTTCCTTCAGGGCCAGGCGATGGCTCTCGCCCGACTCCTCGAAGTTTGGCTCGGCGTCGTTGAACATGACCAGCGCCTCGGCACCCTGCGGCACACTGAGCGCCGGCAGCGCCATGCCGGCCGGGATGAAAGCGTAATGGCCTTCACGCCAGCTCTGCTTGCCGACCTGGATCTCGCCATTGAGGACGAAGATCTCGATATCCGAATACGACAGCCCGGGCTTGCGCTTGTAACCGCCGTCGAAGCGGACCTTCAACGTGCAGGCGCCGGTGTCGACGTCGAGCGACAGCGTCTTGTAGTGGCTGCCCCTGAAGCCGGCGATGTCGAATTTCCGAAAGGGGTCGTTGAGCTCTACGTAGGGTTCGATATGTGGACGGGCCACGGTACGTCTCCTGGTATTCCTTAAGCGTCAAATCGCGGCCACGGCCGCACTGCTCCTGCCTGATACGTCAGGCCGGGGTGTCAGAACACGACCTGGCTGCGCCTGCCCTTGGGCTTCTTCGGCAGGTTCCTGGCAGGCACCACGACCCGCTGGTTGCCATCCACGTTCCAGCCCTTGGTCGCGACGATCTGCAGGAATTCCGCGTACCACTTCTCGCGGTCTTTCTCGATGCCGTCCATTTCCTTGACGATCTCGGCGTAGCGCTTCTTTTGCGCCACAACGTTTTCCTTGAGCCAGGCCTGCGCATCTGCCTTGCGCGCCGGCTTCATGTCCTGCACTCGTTTTGCCATGGCTGATCCTCGAATCCTGTCCTGCTGTACCCCAACCGGGGCTGGTGTATAAATTAACGCCTGAGTTTCGCTTGTCAAATACAAAAATCGATTGTTATCTTCCTGCGTCTCCGGCCGGCTCAGAGGTAACTCTTCCGATACCAGTCGTTCACTTCGTCGCCTGTCGTCAACCAGAC
>CAZQGA010000066.1:0-9438 GCA_964592735.1 uncultured Chromatiaceae bacterium
CGGCACCCATGTCGGCCAGGATCTGGCAGGCCCAGGGGCCGAGCACGACCGCCGTCATTTCGAGGATCTTCACGCCTGCAAGTGGACCGGACATCGGGATGGGCTTCCTGTCTGAATGAGGTTGGAATTCAGCCGCACTTCAGCCGCACGGCCAGACGGCACTCTCCGGTGCCTGGGCAGGTTGGCTATTGCGTGGCGGCGCCATGCGCCGCCAGCCGTCAGAACACGACGCGATGCTTGCGGCGCGGCTCGCGCGGCAGTTCCTCGGGGCGGATCTGCCGGAGCTGGTCGAAAGTCACGCTGAAACCGCGGGCCTGGATGCGCTCGAGGAAGGCCGCATAACGCCTGGCACGCTTCGGTGCAAGCGTCTCGTTCATGAGCTGGGAGATCTGCTTGTAGCGCAGCTTCTGCTCGCTCGACTCGGCACGCAGCCACCGGTTGACGGCCGGGCTCTTCTTGTGGGGAATCAGCTTCATGCTTGCCTCTCTGGCGTGCTCGTCGAGTCCGTGCGCCGGCACGCGGCGGTGCGCGGAAAGAAAATGAATATGCCGCCCAGGCCCAGGCCTGTCAATGATTTGGGGGCAAGCACGGCCGCAGGACGTCCATCCGGAACAGGGTGGTCACCGCAAGCACCGAACGCAGCACCCTGCGAGGCCAGGGGTCCGATACGGTTGCTGCCGCAACAGGGGCAGCAACCGCACCCGGGTCAATAACCGAAATACCGCAACACCGGCACCGGCCTGGCGCACTGGCCTCAGAGCCTGGCGAGTGCGTCCTTGGCCTCAGCGAGGCCGGGATAGTCGGCCTTGACGTTGGTCACGGCCTTCTGCAGTTCCTGCTTCGCACCCGCCGGGTTATTGCTGGCGATATAGGCCATGCCCAGGTGGTAGTGCAGCTGCGGGAGCTGGCCGGCGGCGGCAACGGCACGCTCGAGGAACTGTACGGCGTTCGGGTAATCCTTGTTGCGGTAATAGGCCCAGCCGATGGTATCAAGCACTGCCGGGTTGCCGGTCTCCGCGAAGCCCTTGACCAGGTCGAGCGCCTGCGTCCAGCTTGCCTGGTCATTGCGGAAGTCGAGCAGCAGCGATGCGAGATTATTGGCGGCAACGTCGATCCCGGGGTTCGCCTTGAGCAACTGCTCGTAGTGCGTGATGGCCTCGTCATAGTGGCGCTGCTGCTCGTACTCACTTCCCAGCAGCAGGCCCAGTTCGGCATTGCCCGGGTTAACCGCCAGCCCACGCTTGAAGGCCTCCATGCGGGCCGCCGGATCATCCGGATTCAGACCGGCAAGCGCCAGCCAGGCACCACTCGCCCTGGGTTCGGCGCTGATGATTTCATTGAAGAGCTTCTCAGCCGAGGCCTTGTCACCCGCCTGCGCACGCACCCCACCCTCGAGGAATTTCGCTGACAGGTCGTCCGGGTGCGCCGCACGGTAGGCCAGCAAGGTCTTCATGGCTTCGTCCTTGCGCCCCATCGTATTGAGCGTATCCACCACGGCCTCCAGGGCCATGGCCCACTGCGGGTTTTTCTCCAGTGCCTTGCGGAAGGCATCAGCGGCTTCGGCATTCCTGTTCTGTGCACGCAGGATGCGTCCGAGCTGGAACTCGCCCACACCCTTGCCATCCGGCAGAGCCGCCATCCGCTGCGCCTCGGTTTGCGCCTTGGCCCAGTTCTGCTGCGTGCCCAGCAGGTTCACCAGGCGCGTCCCCATGTCGAGGTCGGCGGGAACCTGCTTGAGATAGTCACGCAGCACCTGCTCGGCACCCGTGAAGTTCTTGTCGACGACCTCCAGCGCCGAAAGCTCACGCGGGCCGTCGGCAATTTTCGGATCCGCTGCGATGAGGCGCCGATAGGCATCCTTGGCGAGCACCTTGTCTTCCATCAGCATGTGGGTGCGCGCCATCAGCAGCATGGCGCGGGTATTTTCCGGCTCCTTGCGCAGGACGGTGCGCACGTCGGCAATGGCATCGTCGTACTTCTTGTCACGCACGCGCAGGCCGGCACGGATGAGAAGCCCATCCGCGTTGTCCGGCTCATCAACCAGCACGCCCTCGATCAGCGTACGGCCCGGCTCGACCTCGCCCTTGGCAATGCGCAGGGCGGCTACGCGTACCCGCGCCGTGAGGCCCGGCCTGGATTTCGGGTCGCGCTTGCCAAGCTCTTCATAGACAGCCAGCGCCGCATCGGGCTTGCCCGTACCCTCGTAGAGCTGGCCGAGCGCAAAGCGCAGTTCGGACTGGCCGGGATCTTCCGCCACGAAGGCCTCGAGCGCCTGCTCGGCAGCCTCGGGGCTGCGCATCTGGCCGAGGAACTGTGCCAGGCCCAGGCGTGCCTTGACGTCGGCCGGGTCCAGGGCGATGACGCTGCGCATGACCTTTTCGGCATCATCAACCCGGCCTTCGGTCGCGTAGAAGCGCGCCAGCTGGTATTGCAGCTCCTCTTCCTTCGGGAAGTCGTGGATCAGGTCACGGATGCCCTGCTCCACCTCGTCCTTGCGGTTCTGCTGGGCAAGGACGGCGATCTTCACCTGGCGCAGCGGCTTGTTCTTCTCGGCATCGAGGCGGCCGATGGCCTCATCGAGGATTTTCAGCCCGACAGCAGCATCACCGTCCTGGGCCGCGGCAGCTGCACGCAGCAGGATGGCATCGACGAGATCGGGATCCCTGGCAAGTGCGGCATCAATCTCGCGCTTGCCCTCGTCGATTTTCCTGTCCTGGAACAACAGGCGTGCGTTGAGCACGCGCACAGTGGGATCATCGGCAGCGAGTTCGGTTGCCGCCTTGGCCTGCTCCGCTGCCTGCTCATAGGCCTGGCCGAAGAAGTACAGCGTGCCGAGCTTGACCCGGGCCGGAACCAGCTTCGGGTCGGAATCCACAGCCATCAGCAGCTGCTGGATCATCGGCCGGAATTCCTGCTGCTTTTCGGCAATCTCGGCGAGCAGGAAATGCGCCTGCGCATCCTTGGGCGCGATCTGCACGGCGTTCTGCGCCTCGAGCTTGGCCTTGACGAGGTCGCCCGCTGCGTAGAGTTCCTGCGCCTTCTTCATGTAGTTGGCAGCCCGCTCTTCGGGAGGTGTACAGGCAGCCAGCCCCATGAGCGCAGCACCCAGGACAAACGCAGACAGCCAGCGGACGCGCGAAGCGCGGGTGGGCAATGCCGATACAGGATTCATCAGGACACTCCGTTGATTGCGGCCCTGCGGGCCGGCTCCAGGCGGGCAGCAAGGCTGGCGACACAGCGGCCAGCGGTACGCCCATCCCATAACTCGGGCTTGCGCCCCGCCGGCCAGTCGCCAGCGAGCGCCTGCCCGATATTCTCCAACAGCGCGGCGGGCTTCACCAGCCGGTTGCTGCCCTCGGTGACTGTCACGGGACGCTCCGTGTTCGGGCGGACCGTCAGACAGGGGATGCCGAGGTAGGTCGTCTCTTCCTGCAGGCCGCCGGAATCGGTGATAGCCAGCGCCGCATGGGTCACCAGGCTCATGAACTGCACATAGCCCAGCGGCTCGACCAGGCGGATGCCGGGCGTGGCTGCCAGTGCGTCGTACAGCGTAAATTCATGCAACTTCTTGGCCGTGCGCGGATGGACCGGGAACACGAGATCGATCGAGTGTGCCGCCGCCTGCAACTGCCGCACCAGGCCGCCGAGCGTCTGGACGTCGTCGACGTTGGAAGGCCGGTGCAGGGTCACCACGCCGTAGCGGCGGGCCCCCAGGCCGAGGGCGGCCCAGGTGTCGTCAGCCGCGATCTTCGGGCGCAGCAGCTCGAAGGAGTCCAGCATGATGTTGCCGACGCGCTCGATGCGCTGCACGGGTACGCCTTCGCGCCGCAGGTTTGCGTCCCCGTCCGGCGACGGCGTCCAGAGCAGGTCTGAGATTGCATCCGTGACGAGCCGGTTGATTTCCTCCGGCATGGACCGATCGCCGCTGCGCAATCCTGCCTCCAGGTGCGCCACGGGAATGTGCAGCTTGGCGCAGACCATCGCCACGGCGGCCGTCGAATTCACGTCACCGACAACGATCGTCCAGTCCGGCCGCTCGCGCAAGGCAACCTGTTCATAGGCCATCATGACCCGTCCGGTCTGCTCCGCATGGCTGCCACTGCCGACGGCGAGGTGATGATGTGGCTCGGGCAAGCCGAGGTCTGTGAAGAAC
Source organism: uncultured Chromatiaceae bacterium (assembly GCA_964592735.1). Lineage (GTDB taxonomy): Bacteria > Pseudomonadota > Gammaproteobacteria > Steroidobacterales > QUBU01. The sequence goes on from CAZQGA010000066.1 coordinate 4,154, forward strand.
GCATCCGACATGTTGGCGTCGTAGTGCTGCCCGGTGTGCACGATATGCGGCACAAAACGCCGATCAGCAGCCAGTGCATGGTAGAGCGGCGCCACCTTCATGAAATTGGGGCGGGCAGCGGCGATGAGATGGATGAGAGAGGGCGACGACATCAGTCGGATTTCGCCGCCTGCGGCACTGCATTGCGCTCAGGCAGGAAATAGGCCAGCTTCGGATCGAGGGCGCGCACGAAATCCTGCAGGCGCCGGTCCGCGTTCGCCAGGCCTTGGGGACCGTCCTCGACCGGGGTGACGACCCGCACCAGGGAACCGTCCGTGCGGTTCATCGTCAGGCCATCCCAAAAAATGAACCATTTGACGGCATATTCGTTGGTGAGGATGCGGCCGCGCTGCGGGAACCAGTAATACACCAGCTGGCGGATATCCCCCTGGCCGATGACCGAGCGGTTCACCCGCAACGGGCTGCCATCCGCCCGGATTTCGGGAATATCCACCGCCGCGAATTCCTGCATCTGCCAGCCACCGCCGGGCAGGCAAACTGACGGCGAATGCACTGCGCGACCACCGCGCTGGCTGCTGTAATAGGTGATCCACAGGCTCACGCTGTCCCAGGGGCCAGCATCGCCCGTATAGAACGTAAGCAGCGTATCGGTGGCCTTGAGCGCATCGAGCGAGCCTTGGTCGACGACCTGTTCCGTACCCCGCCAGCTGCCGATCACCAGCGGCAAGGTCGCAAGGCGCGCCCGTGCAGGAATCATCTCCTGGCGCTGCCCTACCGCAGCCATGGTGGCGGTACCGGCCAGCACTGCGACGGCCGCAACGACTGCGGCACGCCCGGCGCCCTGGGCGGTAAAGATGCGCCAGATCTCGGCAAGCGGCGGCGTATCCATGCGCAGTGACTTCAGCAGTGGCCGCTTCGACAGCCGCGCCATGATGAACATTTCCAGGAACAGGATGGCCACACAGGTCATGAAGACGACCCAGCCCTCGAAGTCGTGCAGGAAGCCCTCCGCCTGTTCAATCCCGTAGTAGCTCACCAGGATGCTGATGCCACCGATGCGCACGCTGTTCATCAGCACCGTGAGTGGCACGCTTGACAGGAACACGATGGCCCGCTGCCAGAGCGGCGCCTGAAACAGCACGGCGCAGAGGAAACCGAAACTCATCAGGGGGAACAGGTAGCGCAGCCCGCTGCAAGCCTCGGCCACCGCCAGCTGGTAGGTGCCAAGGTCAATGACGTTACCTTCCACGTACACCGGCACGCCAGCCAGGCGGACCACCGCAACGCCGATGCGGGTGGAGAGCAGCTGCAGGTTCGCGGTGAGCTTCACCTCGAGGAAATCCGGCAGCGGCACCATGAACAGCAGGTAGACGAGCGCCGGCCAGATGAGCTTAACCGCCGGCCAGCCCCAGACCGTGACGAAGCAGCCCCACACGGCGACGATGAAGCCGTACTGCCCGATCGTGAAAATCGAGCTCAGGCTGCTCAGCAGGAGGAACAGGAAACCAAGCGCGACCAGCCAGAGCCCCGTGAGCGTACCGGACCATGGCACGGCCGCCAGCTCGCGCGAGCGGGTAGCAATCAGGAAGCCCGCGATGACCGGGATCAGGTAGCAGTGGTTGTATTCATCCCGCGGCCAGTCATCGGTCACCATCCAGAGCAGGGAGTCGCGGAAGGCAAACACCAGCACACCGATCAGCGCCGCCAGCAGCAGCGTTGCCGGCAGCCTGCCGCTGGTGCCCTGCCCCGCAGGTTCACTCCGTGGAGTTGTTGCGCCTTGTGACATCACTCTCACCAGTATCGTTATCGTTGAGCAGCCTGGTTGGCGCGGAGGCTGCCGGTCTGCATGCTCAGCCGGATCATTTAAGGGTTTATTAAGGTACTGGAAATGCCGGCTGGAGGGCATTCTCGCCATTCGCTGGCATCGGGCGCCGTGGTGCCGGTCGCAGAATCGGCAGCCATCCATGCCGGGTGCGCCGGCCCGATCTTGCCATAATCGCAGGCAGACCCTTGCCACACCGCCGTCACGTTCAGTGATACCGGCAGGCCGGGGAACTCCAGCACGCCGCTGACCCTGCACCCGCCAAAGCTGCCCACCCGCTGCCCTGAACCGGAGCCAGCCTGCCCGATCCAGGCCATCAGCAGTCCCTCGTCGATCCCGTCCCTGTGGCAACCGCAGTCATCGGGGTGTCCACCGAACATCCCGCGCATGACCTGGTGGCGCAATTCCGGCGGCAGGCGCGCGGCCAGCTCGAGGTGACACAGGCATTCAAGTTGCTGCGCCTGCCATGCCTGTTTCCCTGTATGCCCGGAAATGGTCGCGCGACCGCCATGTGCCGCCTGGCTGCAGCGGGCTTTTGGCATAGACTTGGGTCCGCATTGGCATAGGCCGGGGCACGCATGAAGAATGGCAACCCAGAAGATCCGTCCGGCCATGGCGCGGATCCTGCTGCCATCGAGGCGGCCAACCACGCCCTCAAGGATGCCGCCTGGGCCGAGGATAACGGACTGGTGGAACGGGCCATCGCTGCCTATCGCCGCGCGGTGCAGTTCGTGCCCGGGATCTGGCAGGCCCACAACAATCTCGCCGGGCTGCTGCTGCGCATTGGCCAGCCGCAGGAAGCCTTGGCCGCGGCCCGCGCCGCGTTCGCGCTGCAACCCGATGACCCGATGGTCAACGGCAATGCCGGCCAGGCCTGCCTGGCCTGCGGGCAGCTCAGCGATGGTGTGGCACATCTGCGCAAGGCACTCAGCGCGCGCCCGGCGATGCACCCCTTGCGGGCCCTGCTCGCCGACGTCCTGGTCGATGCCGGGCGGACGGGCGAGGCCGCCGCGCTCTTCGATGAGGCGAGGGACCACTATCACAACGACGCACAATTCCTCATCGCAGCTTCCCGCCTGTATGCGCGTGTGCAACTGCCCGGCCATGCGGAGCGATGCTTCGTGCGCCTGCTGCAGCTCGAGCCACGGCGTGCCGCCACCTGCAACGACCTCGCCCGGCTCTACAGCGACCATACGCGGTTCAGCAAGGCGCAGGATCTCTGCCTGCAGGGCCTGATGCTCGAGCCCGGTGCGCCGGTGCTCTGGAATACGCTGGCCCACGCACAGGCCTGCATGGGACAGACTGCCGCAGCACTGCAGTCGTATCGCAAGGCGCTTGAACTGGCACCAGGCCTCGCCGCCGGTCGTTCCAACCTGTTGCTCGCCCTGCATTACTCGAGCGAGGTGACCCCCGACGAACTGGTAGCGGAGCATCGCACCTACGGCCGTCTCTGCGCACAGCCGGCTGCCGCAGCACGGCCCTTCACCAACAGCCCCGGGCCGGCGCGCCGCCTGCGCATCGGCTACACCTCCCCGGATTTCCGCACCCACTCGGTGGCCTTCTTCTTCGAGCCGCTGCTCGATCACCGTGACCGCAGCGCCTTCGAGGTCGTTGCCTTCGCCGATGTGAAGACGCCGGATGCCGTCACGCAGCGGCTGCGCGACAAGTGCGATGAATGGCACAGCATCGTCGACCTGCCCGATGCCGTAATTGCCGAGCGCATCCGCGCCGCCGGGGTGGACATCCTCATCGATCTCGCCGGCCATGCCGGCAACACCCACCTGGCCGCCCTCGCCTGGAAGACAGCACCCGTGCAGGTCACCTACTGCGGCTATCCGAACACGACGGGACTCGACGCCGTCGACTACCGCCTCACGGACGCCATTGCGGACCCACCCGGTGTGGAGGGCGACTACGCCGAGCAACTCGTGCGCCTGCCGGGCGGCTTCCTCTGCTTCCGCCCGCCGCCGTCGCTGCCGGAGCTCACCGTCCCGCCCTGCTTCAGCCGCGGGCATGTCACCTTCGGCTGCTTCAATCGCGAGTTCAAGGTATCGCAGAAGCTCTACGACCTGTGGGCGCGGCTGCTGCGCACGCTGCCGGACGCGCGCCTGCTGATGAAGTGCCTGGGCGCTGCCGACGCCGGCACCCGTGCCTTCCTGCTCGGCGAATTCGAGCGCCGCGGCATCGCAGCCTCACGCATCGAGCTGGTGGGCTTCATCGCCAGCCAGCAGGAGCACTTCAACTGGTACCGGCAGGTGGACATCGCCCTGGACACCTGGCCCTACAACGGCACGACGACGACGCTCGATTCGCTGATGATGGGTGTGCCGGTGGTGACACTCGCCGGGCACAACCACGCGGGCCGCATGGGCGCGAGCCTCCTCACGCAGATCGGCATCCCCGAGTACATCGCCTGGAGCGAAGACGAGTACGTGGCGCTCGCCAGCGAACTGGCCGGTGATCCAGCACGCATCAGCACGCTCCACGACAGCCTGCGCCAGCGTCTCCTCAGCAGCGCGCTCTGTGACGGCGCGAAATTCGTGCCGCGGTTCGAGTATGCGCTGCGCGGCATGTGGGCCGGCTGGTGCCGCCGGCAGGGCGCGACGCTGACGCCACGGCAGGAAGCCATGGCCGCCTTCGACTTCACAGCGCTGACGCGGCACTGAACGCCGCCAGCGCACACGTCCAGGCCGGGTCCCTCAGAGCTGGGCGAGGAGTCCCTGTACGTACTGCTTTCCCGCGACATTCTCCGCCGGCACGAGTTGATCGTGCAGGCACTGCAGCAGCTCGCGCGCCAGCCCGCGCTGTCCCTGGCGGACGTATTCGCCCACCCGCAGGATGATATCCTCGCCGAGCCGCCCGCGCAGCGACGGATGATGGCTGATCTTCACCGGCCGGTCGAAGTGGCGGCGTACGCCCGTGCCGCGAAAATTCCAGCTCTCGTCCATGATTTCCAGATGCAGGCCATGGCGGTTGACGTCCGGGCTCAGGATCTCCACCAGGCTGGTCTGGTCCATGAACAGCGCCTCGCGCCGGATCTCCGGGTCGGCAAGGTGCGCGGTGACCGGCGTCGACGGAGGTACGGGCTGGTTTCCCAGTGCGAAATTCCGTCGCGTCAGCTCTTCCCAGTCCGCCAGCAGCGCGCTTACCGGCACCGACCGGCGGAACAGGATGAAGCCGACGTTGAACATCGGCAGGCCCGTCATCTGCGCGCACTTGCTGACATCGGGCTGGCAGATGGCCATGCCGATATCTATCTCGTGCAGGTGGTCGAAGAGCGTGACGAACTCCGGGGTCATGACCCGCGTATCCGAATCCAGGTGCAGCGTGTGCTCGTAGGGCGACTCGCGCAGGGAGCGGACGCGGTCGAGCTGGCCCTCGGCCCAGAGGCTCTGGTAGTTGCGTTGCGTGGCCAGCGGCACGATGCTGGTGAAAGCGGAGCTGCGGCAGAACGGCAGGTCCG
>CAZQGA010000067.1:0-9346 GCA_964592735.1 uncultured Chromatiaceae bacterium
CCGCATTGTCCGCCAATGCTGCAAGTGGTGCCATAGCCGGGCTGGCCAGGCGGCTTCGCGCCTGGCCAGCCTGCGATCCTCGATGCTAGCCTGCGGTGGCAGCCGCAGCCGGTACCCTGCCAGGCATCAGTGGCGTCGCCGGCAGGACCCAGCCCTTCGTTTCACGACGTGCCGGACCCGGGATCACGTAGGCGACCGTATCGCGGTCGGCCCGGAGCTTTGCGACATCGATGCGCCAGCCGCGCTCTTCCCATTTCCGGTAATTCTCGCGGTAGCGGGCAACGGCCTTGTCAGCCGGCACGAAGAACTCGTGGTTGTTCTCATGCGGAGTCAGCTTCGGGTGCAGCGGCTCGAGAACGTAGCGATCCTGCTCGGCAATGAAGGCCGCGCGATTTCCGAAAGTCTCGTTGTATCTTTCATCGGTGAGGAAATTGCGGCCGAACAGCACGTAGATACGGTCTGTCACCTCATCCACTGGCGTATGGAAGGCGTAGCCGTGCATCCGGGATTCTTCCGTCGGGTGGATGAAGGTCCAGGTGCAATGCGGACCGAAAGTGCCCATGCTGTTCTCGATCCACTTGTCGCCCGTGCGGCCAGCGGCTTCGTTCATGTCGCGCTGGGCCAGCGTCGGCGCCTCCATGTGGTGTGAGGAAGCCGACCCCCACGGTTGATCGGTCATCTCGAAATCCTTGACCGCATAGTCCGATTTGACACCCAGGAAGCCGTGGGTTGGATGCGTGAATTCATTGTGCCCCGGATCGATGGTGTTCTCGATCGCGCGCTTGTAGTCGATGTTCCAGCTCAGGTCGAGGTTGATGAAGCGCCAGGCCGGATCGCCCCATTCGGGAATCTCGAAGACTGGCGGCCGTTGCGCCTCCGGGAGATCGCCGAGAAACACATGCACCAGGCCATATTTTTCCTGCACGGGATAGGAGTCGACGTGGGTCCGCTCGGGAATCCTGCCATCCGGGCCGAGGGACGGCAGGCGCACGCACTTGCCGGCGCCGTCGAAGGTCCAGCCATGGTAGGGACACTCCACGCAATCGCCACGTATCCGGCCATCGGCCAGCGAGCCGCCCCGGTGGCTGCAGGTGTCGCTGATGCAGCGGACCACACCTTTCCTGTCCCGCCACAAGGCGAAGTGATGCCCCAGCATCCTGACCTTGACGGGTCGTTCGGCGCCAAACGTGAGCTCGCCGCTCCTCGCAGCGACGTACCAGAAATTGATGAACATGCTGCCCCCCCCGGATTGTTGCGGCGGGCACCGGAACATCCGGTGCCGCCCTGCTATTGACGCGGACGCGGCAACAATCCCAGCACATCCGTATTTACCGCAACTTGACCTGCATCAACGGCTTATCGTGCCTGGCCCGGTCGGCCACAGTGGTGAAATCGCGTACCATGCAGGCCTTGGACAGGGTGAGCCTGCTGTCATGGTTTTCGATATCGTCATCGTCGGTGCCGGCCCGGCCGGACTTTCCTTTGCCCGCTCCCTGGCAGGCAGTGGTCTCGATGTGGCTCTGGTCGAAGCACAGGCCGAGGCCACTCTCGCCGATCCTGCTTTCGACGGTCGCGAGATCGCACTGACCCATCACAGCGCACACCTCCTCCAGCAGCTCGGCACCTGGCAGCACATTCCTGCCGGCCAGATCTACACCCTGCGCGATGCGCAGGTGCTCAACGGCACGGCACTTCCCGGCATGCGCATCGATCATGCCGATGGGCCCCATGCGCAACTGGGATACCTGGTGAGCAACCAGCAGATCCGCCGGGCAGCATTCACGGCCATCCAGGGCCAGGATCAGCTGACCCTGCTCTGCGAACGCCGTGTCCTTGCCATCGAGCCGTGCAGCGACCGTTCACGGCTGCGCCTCTCCGATGGCAGCGCCCTGGAGGCCCGGCTGGTCGTGGCGGCAGACAGCCGCTTTTCCGAGACCCGGCGCGCCATGGGCATCCCCGCGGACAGTCACGACTTCGGCAAGACGATGCTGGTCTGTCGCATGCACCACGAGGAGCCACACCACCAGGTGGCATGGGAATGGTTCGGCTACGGACAGACGCTTGCCCTCCTGCCACTCGGCGAGCACGAATGCTCCGTGGTGCTGACACTGCCCCACAACGCCATTCAGAGCCTGATGGCCGCCAGCGAGCAGGACTTCGCCACCGCCCTCGAGGGGCGATTCGGCGGCCGGCTCGGCCGCATGCGCCTGGCGAGCACACGCCATGCCTACCCGCTGGTGGGCGTCTATCCGCGACGCTTCACGGCGCAGCGCTTTGCGCTGGTTGGTGACGCAGCCGTCGGCATGCACCCGGTCACCGCACACGGCTTCAATTTCGGCCTGCTGGGACAGGATCTGCTTGCGCAGCCGGTCCGTGGGCTGGCTGCCAGGCGGGGCGACGTTGCCGATCCGGCAATGCTCGCGCGATACGACCGGGACCTGCGCCATGCCACCCGGCCGCTTTACCTGGCGACCTTCCTCATCGTCCAGCTCTACACCAACGATGCGCCCCACGCCCGGCTGCTGCGCCGGGCGGCGCTGTCGATCAGCGCCCGGCTGCCCCCCTTGCGCCGTGCCATGGTCCACAGCGTCATGCAGGCCGGCGACAGCCAGTCGGCCACGCGGCCGCTCCTCGGCCTGCTGCGCGCGATGCGCGGCTGACTTTTGTCAGCCACCACCCTGCTCCAGCAAAGATTTTTCCCAATACTTCTTTAAGAAGAACAGCCACTTAGTGGTTTCTTCGTATTGCCTCACCCCACGGAGGCATCAACACTGCGCCAGCTGTTTTCGAACGACGATTCGATCGACTGCGATCAACCTTAAAGATGGGATCTGAAGCATGAACGCACTCCCCGGAACACGATCAAGAACAATTGGCCTCCTCACGGCCACAGGCCTGCTCGTTGCCTTGAGCGCATTTGCCGCGAGCGGCGACAGGAATACCCCGCTCGAGCACCAGGCCGAGGCTGCCAAGGCCCGGCCAAGCACCGAGACGATGGCCAAGGGCGCAGACCTCTACTCGAAGAACTGCGCCGCCTGCCATCAGGCGAACGGCCAGGGCCTGCCCGGGGCATTCCCTCCGCTCGCCGAATCGGATTTCATCGCAGCCAACCCGATGAACGTCCTGGAAACGACCGTCAAGGGCCGGCAGGGCCTGATGGTCGTCAACGGCAAGGAATACAACAACGTGATGCCGGCCATGAGCTACCTCAGCGACGAGGAACTCAGCCACATCATCACCTTCGTGCTCAACAGCTGGGGCAACCCCGGCGGCTCCGTGACGAAGGACCAGGTTGAGGACTACCGCAAGTCCGTCAAGGCGGAAACCACGCAGGCCGCTGGCGAGCGCCATCCGGGCGCCGGCGAGGCTGAGCAGGCGCTGCAATCGGCACCATCGCAGATCACCGAGGCCCAGCAGAACATCACGCCGGGAGCACCGAAGCTGACCCCGGCGGAATTCGATCGCGGCAAGCAGATTTTCTTCGAGCGCTGCGCCGGCTGCCACGGCGTGCTGCGCAAGGGCGCAACCGGCAAACCCCTGACGCCGGACATCACGCGGGTGAAGGGCACCGACTATCTCAAGGCGCTCATCAAGTTCGGCTCGCCGGCCGGCATGCCGAACTGGGGCACTTCCGGGCAGCTCTCCGACGCGGACATCGACCTGATGGCCCGCTACCTGCAGCACGAGCCGCCGATGCCGCCCGAGTGGGGCATGCCGGAGATGCGCGGCTCCTGGAAGGTGATGGTACCCGTGGACCAGCGCCCGACCAGCAAGCAGAACAACCTCAACCTCGACAACGTCTTCGCGGTCACGTTGCGTGACGCCGGCGAGGTGGCACTGATCGACGGCGACACCAAGAAGATCATCACCACCATCCACACCGGCTACGCTGTGCACATCTCCCGGCTCTCGCACTCCGGGCGCTATGTATACACGATCGGCCGCGACGGCAAGATCGATCTCATCGACCTGTGGATGAAGGTGCCGGCCCCTGTCGCCGAGATCCGCATCGGCCTGGAAGCACGCTCGGTGGAAACCTCAAAGTACAAGGGTTACGAGGACAAGTACGCCATTGCCGGCGCCTACTGGCCACCGCAGTTCGTCCTCATGGATGGCGCCACGCTGGAGCCGTTCAAGATCGTCTCGACGCGCGGCATGACCGTCAACACGCAGGAATACCACCCTGAGCCCCGCGTGGCAGCCATCATCGCCTCGCACGAGAACCCGGAGTTCATCGTCAACGTCAAGGAAACCGGCCGGGTCCTGCTGGTGGACTACAGCGACCTCGACAACCTGAACACCACCACGATCGATGCCAAGGAGTTCCTGCACGACGGTGGCTGGGATTCGACCCACCGGTACTTCATGACTGCCGCCAACAAGTCCAACACCATCGTCGTGGTGGATTCGAAGGAGCGCAAGCTGGTGGCCCGGATCCCGGTGGACGAGACCCCGCACCCGGGCCGTGGCGCCAACTTCATCCACAAGCAGTATGGCCCGGTCTGGGTGACCAGCGCACTGGGCAACGACAAGGTGACGCTGATCGGCACGGATCCCGTGAACCATCCTGACAATGCCTGGAAGGTCGTCAAGGTCCTCCACGGACAGGGCGGCGGTTCACTGTTCGTGAAGACCCATCCGAAGTCCCGCAATCTCTGGGTCGACACGACATTCAATCCGGATGAGAAGATCAGCCAGAGCGTGGCGGTGTACGACATCAACAACCTCGATGCCGGTGCCACGGTCCTGCCGATCGCCGACTGGGCCAAGCTCGGCCCCGGGCCGAAGCGGATCGTACAGCCCGAGTACAACGCCCGGGGCGACGAGGTCTGGTTCTCCGTCTGGAGCGGCAAGGAGGAACAGTCCGCCATCGTCGTGGTGGATGACCGCACCCGCAAGCTGAAAACGGTCATCAAGGGACCCCAGATGATCACCCCGACGGGCAAGTTCAACGTCTACAACACCATTCATGACGTGTACTGATCGATGCACCCTCAACAGCAGGCAACACACATGGGATCTTCCATCAGTAAACCCCTCACCGCCCTCGCGGCCGCGATTTTCGCGGCCGCGCCGGTGGCGCAGGCGGACAGTTTCACCGACCAGCTGGCCGCCTCTATCAAGGACAGCACGGTCAACCTGAACTTCCGCTACCGCTTCGAGGCAGTGGACGACGATGCCTTCCAGAAAGACGCCTGGGCCAGCACGCTGCGCTCACGCCTGACGGTGGCACCGAAGCCGATCAACGGTTTTGGTGTCGTGCTCGAAGCCGATGATATCCGTCGCATCGGCACCAACCACAGCTACAACGACACCCGCAACGGCATCACCAGCCGGCCGAACGTCGTCGATCCGGAAGGCACGGAACTCAACCAGGCCTATCTGCAATACACGGGCTTCACGGGCACCGACATCAAGGTCGGGCGCCAGCGCATCCTGCGGGCCAACGAGCGTTTTATCAGCGGTTCGGGCTGGCGGCAGAATGAGCAGACCTACGATGCGGTCAACATCAGCCACAGGTTCAGCGAGAAGCTCAATGCGTCCTATGCCTGGATCGGCCAGGTCAACCGCGTGGCTGGGCCGGATGCCGGCGTCCCTCCGGCAGACCTGGACAGCAACACGCACCTGTTCGATGCAAGCTACACGTTCTCACCAGCGCTGACGCTGTCCGGCTACTGGTACCTGATGGACTTCCGGCGGGCTGACGGGCCACCGGGCATGTCCATCGGCCTGGCCAACCAGACCGCAGGCCTGCGCGCCATCGGCAGCTTCGCCCTCAACGACCAGTGGAAGCTGCCCTACGCCGCAGAGTTTGCCTCCCAGCGTGACTATGCCGACAATCCGGTGAACTACGACGCCAGCTACTACCTGCTGGAAGTCGGCCTGACATCCGCCAGGCTGGGATTCAAGCTGGGCTATGAGGTGCTGGATGGCGACCGCACGGCCGGCAAGGCCTTCCGCACGCCTTTGGGCACCCCGCATGCCTTTCAGGGCTGGGCCGACAAGTTCGCAACGACTCCGGACCGGGGCGTCGAGGACTTCTACATCGCAGTGACCGGCAAGGCGCTTGGCGCGGACCTGCTGCTGCGATTCCACGACTTCAGCGCCGAGACGGGCAGCGCCGACTGGGGTACGGAAGTGGACTTCTCCGCCAACTGGGCCATCAACAAGCACTATGCCGTGCTGTTGAAGGCGGCGAGCTACGACGCCGACGACCTGTTCCGGGACACGGAGAAGTACTGGCTGATGCTCAGCGCGAATTTCTGAGCAGAACCTCCTGCGGGGCCACTGCCCGCAGACAAGGGTGCCATCCAGCGGATGGCACCCTTTTTTCATGCCTGGCCCTGGACGCTGCGTGGCAAACCGGTCGTCAGTCGTGCCGCATTTCCTGCCAGCGGTTGCTGGCATAGACGCTGTTGAAGGCCCACAAGCCGAGATTGAGGGAGAGCGGGATGTGCAGCAGCCAGCCCCAGCGGCGCCGGATCAGCACACCGTAGCTCGCAATGCCAAAGAGCACGCAATAAACCATTATCGCAAGCATCCAGCCAGGCCACAGGCCGGCAAGCAGCATGGCCAGCGCGATAATCGCCAGCCCCGCGCAACCGATTACCCCGCCATACCCGAGGAAATATCCCCACTGGTAGGTCTGCGTATCCGGCAGGCGCTCATTGAGTTCGGCATCCTTGCGCTGCGCAAGCCTCAGGCTCGCCACGAACCACAGGACCAGCAGGATAAAAGGCACCACCACGCTGGCGGCAATCGCACCATTCATGAGCTTCCCCTTCGCTGAAGCATGTGTGCATCCTGACACGCCCGCTGCGTTTTTTCTGCAGCCGGGCCCGTCCTTGCGGCAAGTACGGATGCCCGTTGCGGCCACCGGGAAGCCGTCCGTTCGGAATTCCCGTATGTCCGGCCCCCGCCTACTCCGGTAAATCTCCACCAAAGTTTTTTGTGATAATCCAGCCATGGCCGTCTCACGCAAGAAACACTACTACCGGGTTGCGCAGGTCCTGCACTGGATCGCGTTTGTCTTCATCGTATTCAACCTCCTGTCGGGCTGGCGCATCGAGGGCTTCGACCTCGACGTCAAGACCGTTCTGCTGATGGTCCACTCCGGGGTTGGCACGACGATCCTCATCCTCATGGCGATCCGCTGGTGGTGGCGCAGGAAGCACAAGCTCTATGTGCCCCCCCGCTGGTGGAAGCGGCCGACCATGCTCGTGCAGTGGGTCTTCTACCCGCTGGTGATTGCACAGGCACTCATCGGCATCACACAGGCTGCGTTTGCCGACTTCCCGGTGATCGCTTTCGGCTTCATCCCGTATTCATCGCTGGGGCCGGATGACCCGGGCCTGCAGGCCCTGTTCCTCGGCATGCACAAATGGCTGGCCATCCTGCTCATCGCGCTGGTCATCGTTCATGCCATCGACCGCGGCCGGATCTTCTTCGATGAACAGGCGCCGGGTACCCTTGAAGCAGAAGACTGAGCGGCTGAATCCCGTCGCCCCCCGCTGAAACAAGCGGCCGCCGTGGCAGCCGGTTTCTGCCATCGCCAATACCGGCTCTCATGACCGGAAGTGACGGACTCCCGGGCCCTCACTGAAGCCCCGAAACCGCCATAAAACCTGCGGCAGGACACTCTGCCGCAGCGGCGACCTGCCGCAGCGACACTGTGCCGCAGTGACTCGCACCGGACGCGCCTATACGATCCTGGACATCGTCGTCCACCCAGGCTTTGCCGACCGTGTCCAGCAACGCAACCCTGCGGGTTTCCTCAGCAGCCAGCACCAGGATCGCCAGCCGGCAAAGCCGGACGCGCGAGCGCATCCTGGCCGAGAGCACACGGCTGTTCCTGGCGCAGGGTTTCGAGACAGTCAGCGTTGACAGCATCGTCGGCACCGCCGACGTGGCCCGCAGCAGTTTCTATCGCTTTTTCGCCAACCGGGAAGAAGTGCTGTCGAGCATCACCCGTCCCGTATTCGAGTCCGGCATCGCAATGCTCGATGCACTCGAAGGCCGGCCACCGCGCGAAATCATGGACGGCATCTTCGGTGCCTACCTGCGGCTGTGGTCGGCCGGCCCTGAAGTCCTGCTGCTCACCATGCGGGTGGGCAGCAGCCATTTCCGGCTGTTCGAAGACCTGCACCGTGCATTCCGCGAACGACTGACCAGCCTGACGCGTCTCGTGGAGCCGACCGGCCTGCTGCTCAATGGCAGCGGCGAGAACACCGCCCGGATCATCGCGCGCACCGCCGTGCCGGTACTCGAGGTCTACCGCAATGATCCCCGTACCGAAGTCCTGTTCCGTAAAACCATGAGCGGAATGCTCATCAAGCCAGAGGCATAGCCATGACTGCAACCACTGTCCCCGGCAACACCAGTGCGCTCAAGCGCATCTTTTACCGGCCACCCTTCATCGGCATGATGGCGTTTTTCGTCGTCTTCCTGGTGCAGGGCCTTGGTCATACCCAGATGGTGCTGATGGAAAACATTTTCGGCCATCACGTCTACTGGTCGGCATTCACGACCGGGGTTATTGGCGCCGTGATGCTCTGGTTCGCGATGCGCAGCGAGGGTGAAGTGGCGGGCACCTGGCTCGGCTTCTTTGCCGGCACTTTTCTTTGGACCGGCTGGGTCGAATTCAACTTCGTGTGGTCCGCCGAAGTACTCGGCGTACCCGACCTCATGAACCCGCGCGTCCCGGGCGAGATCTCCACCAAGGGTGAATACCTGGTGATGATGTCGAGCGCCGGCGTGATGCTCGCCACCATGTTCCCGATGATCATGAACCGGGAAACCAAGTGCAACATGTTCCAGTGGTTCCAGCGTCACCTGGGACTTCGAACCGGCAAGCCGAGCCGCGCCTACCAGCGCAACTTCGGCTATATCACCTGCCTGGAGACGGTGTACATCCTCTGGTTTTGCTACCTGTTCCTGCTCTTCATCTACGACGAGAGCATCCTCGGCGATCATCACCCGGTGGTCTTCGGCATCTTCTTCGTCGGCACCGTATGGTCGCTGTACCTGATCAACCGCCTGCGCCAGATGTGGAAGGTGACGACGGCGATCCGCTACGCGATTCCGACCGCCATCATCGCTTACAGCGCCTATGAGATCGTCGGTCGCTGGAATCTGTTCACAGATATCTGGGTCGACCCGGGCAAGTACTGGTTCGAGCTGACGCTGTTCTTCGGCGCCCTGATCACGGCCACGGCAATCGCGGGACTGACCCCCGCACACGTCAAGTCCAAGCTCGACAAGGCGGGTATATTGAAGGACGCCTGACCCATTGGTGCGTGCGTGGCCGGCACACAGCCGCCACGCACGCGCCGCCACTTGCTTCCCG